>CAIUKX010000064.1 GCA_903899795.1 uncultured Flavobacteriales bacterium | reverse complement strand
GGCTACTTCTGAGGTCACGAACTAATTCAACCATGTTGTTTTCGCTGATGTCAACTGCATGGAGTTTTTTTGGATTTCTCTTGAAAATTTCTTTTGTAACAGCTTGACCGATTGAACCTGCGGCGCCAATTACTAAAAATGAAGACGAAGAGATAATAGTTTTTAGTTCTTTTTCAACAGAGGTTATGTCTTTGTGAAAAAGTTCTTGATCTCGACCAATATAATTTAGAATTGTCATGATTTAATTACCTTCTGTTATTGTTTTCGTACTTACTTCCGATAATAAATTCCTCAAATATTCTTTGATAATCAAGAAAAAAATAATTAAAAATAAACCTGTAAAACCTCCGATAAGTATCCCTTTTGATTTTGTAAATCTTCTAGGACTTATTTTGGAAATTGGTCGATCTATTATTTCAATAAAAGGAGTTTCGTTCAGTAAATTCATACGTGATAATTCGAGGTTTTTTACAAGTTCAGTTAAAATTGCTTGATTAGCTTGAACATTCACTTCCTTATGAATAGAAGGTACTCTTTTTATGTTAAATGCTGGATTTAAAAGGAATGTGTTATCATTTGCAGAAGCTACTCCCGATATTGCCTTGTTTAATTCTAGTCTAACTGAATCTGTTTGTTGTTTTATTACTTCGTAGTTTAATTTGGCTTTTCTTGTTTTAGTCTCGATATAATATTCAGATACAACTTTGATTAATTGTTCCGGAAAATACATCGAAAATGTCTCATTATGAGAATCAAGATCGATAGATATGATCGTATTTTCTGGGTTCTTTATTTCTACCGTTATATCTTCTTTTATCGTGGAAGTTATTTGACCTAATATTTCGATTTGATCTGTTGTTAATTTATCAACTGTCGTATTTGGTTTAAAATTAATTCTTTTATATTCTGAATTATCGTCCCATTTTTCTTTTAAACCTGAAAACTCTATATAATAATCAACAAAAGATTTTTTTTGATTATTATTCAAAGGTTGTAATAATGCTTTTCTAACTAAAGAAGATGATTTTAATAGATCTAAAATATTTGCTGAAGTGAAAACGCCTTGTCCACCACCTGCACGTCCTAATCCAAATGTGCTCGCAATACTTGCTATTCCTCCCATATTACCTTCCCCCTCCACGACAAAACTTAAAGTGGAACTATAGATTGGTTTTTTGTTCATAGAATACCATAAACCAATGATAATTCCTAAAAATGTAACGAAAGATACAAGTATCCATTTTCGTATAAGAAGCTGGATGATTTTTTGTAGTTTATGTATTAAGTCAAGTAAATTTATGGTGTCTTTTTCTGACATTTTATAGATGTTTTACTTTTTGTAATTTTATTTTTGAAATAATTTTGCCAAAACTGCGACCATTGTGGCCATACTAGTAGTCATACTTGCAACACTTACGAAATCTTTAATATCTCTATGTTTCTCAGGTTTCATAGGAATATTTATTGTCGATCCTTCCAAAATCCTCGGGTATTTCTTTATTAACAAAAAAGATTTAGTTCCTTTGGCTCTGCCATTTGAATAAGTAATAAATATTTTTTTCTTCCATCCCTTTTCATTTAATCCACCCGCAGAATTAATATAATAATGAATGTTTTTACCTTTAACGTAAGGTATTTCGGTATTTAATGATACTGCACCTACAATTTTTATTGCTGTGATATTTTTCAAAATAGTTATTTCATCTCCTGGTTGAACTTTGATATTTGAAAATTTTGAATTCTTCTTCAAAATACGGTCATAGTTTATTGGAATAAAATATTCTCCGCGTCTAATGAATATTCCCTTGGTATTTGCTTCAGATTTTAAACCTCCAGCT
>CAIUKX010000063.1 GCA_903899795.1 uncultured Flavobacteriales bacterium | reverse complement strand
TTTCTTCTTGTAAGACAACATACCTCCGACACGATTCTGAAAACGTGCATTGTCAAATTGATTTGAATAGGTATTATTCAGAACATACATTCCGCTTGAATCAGCTAGGGTTTCAATATTTTGTTTTGAAGAAAAATATTCTGTAAAATAATCCAGTGTAAAGGTGATTTTTTTTGTCAGTGGTTCGGCGTATCGAAGTGTACCTGATTGAGTTATATTCCCATTTACATTTGACTTTAACTGATTGATCGGAGGATTCCCGGATGATCCGCTGAAATATTGGTTGGAGGACAATAGTTTTCCGTTATTTTGATTTTGGACGGTGGAAAAGGAATAGGTGGCTTCAAATTCGCGTTTCGGCTTTTTAAACTTTTTTAATACATCCACTTTATTATCAAAGGTTAAACCTTTGGAATCTGAACTGTTGTTAATCGAAGTAATACGGGTAAGTTCTTCATCCCTGTTTAAAAATTTGGTTTGGTCAAGATTATCCACCTTTCCGACACTGTAAGAGAATTTGGGAGTGATGGTCAAGGTCGTCAGCGAGTCAATTTGTGTAACGGATGAAAGATTTAATTTATGAGATTGATTCAAAGAATAATTGTGGGTAGAATCATCTGAAAAGTAAGTTGTGTCAGCTAAAAAATACTGTGATCTGCTTTTAGAAAATGAGGTTATTTTCGAATCGGAAAATGAATAATTGAAAGTTAATTTGGTTTTCTTTTTCTTACCAAGTTTATCGGAATAATACATTCCAGCTCTTAATGTTTGCGGGATACCATTTGGATTGGAATCGATCCAGATGGGGTTCCCATCTTCGTCGTAGGTTACATTTCCTTCATTTTCCAGTCCGAATTTGTTTTGATCTCCCCACCCAAAATTAGTTCTTGGTGTATTGGAACCTAGCACAAACACCGATATTTTTTGACTTCCATTGAATTTGTTCATGAGTAATTCCCCTTGATAATATTTTGTAAAGTCACCTGCAATTGATGTTCTTCCAAAATACCCCTTCTTGGCACCTTCTTTTAATTTCAAATCCATGACTTGAATTGTCTCATCTGCACCTTCTACAGTACTGGTGTTTTTCTTTTCATAAATCTCAACTTTATCGACACTTTTAGCACCCAAATTTTTTGTTGCTATCGTTGCATCACTGCCGAAGAATTCGTCGCCATCTACTAAAACCTGATTGATCTCTTTACCCTGAGATTTTATTTTACCATCTTTCTCTACTTTAATTCCGGGTAACTTCTTTAATAAGTCTTCGACTACAGCATTTTCAGCCACTTTGAATGAATCTGCTACATAAATCAATGTATCTCCTTTGTAATATATAGGATTTTTATTGGCGTAAATGATAATTTCACCAAGTTGTTTAGATTCAGCCTGCATTTTGATGGCTGGAAGATTAATTTTGTTATTTTCTTGGCTCCCTAAAATAAAAAATGTTTTATCATCGCTTCCCGGATATATGATAGTAAGCGTGATTGTATCAATAGGAAAATCGTCTAGTAGAAAGTTTCCATTCTCGTCTGAATGATCAAATTTCACTAAAACGGAGTCAGAAAATTTAGTAGCCATTATTATGGCGTTCTTTAAAGGTTGAAAACCCGTGGAGTCGTAGACTGTTCCACTGATTTCCATATTTTGAGAAAAATAGGCAGGGCAAAAAGCAAAAAACAATAAAAAAGTGGTGATCAGTTTTCTTTGCATAAATAATAGATAGTGTTGTATAGTGTAATGCAAAAAAACTAAAAATGTTACAAGGAAATTAGTTGAAAATTAAATATTTTTTGCAATATACTCACAACCACCTAAATAAATCAACAAGCATTCTTGAAATCATCGGATTGCCGACAGCGTCTTTTTCAAATTTGGTTCTTAATTCTGCAATGGAGTACACGTCTTTCTTTTTTATATCAATTGCGAAAATTTCTTCTTTTGGAGTTATTACTTCAACAGATTTTGCAAAGTAAATAATTCCTCCGTCTTCGGTTGCAAGACCTAAAATAGCTCCTGGTAAACCGTTGAAACCTTCAGGTCCTATACTAGGGACAATGTCAACTGAAAACCAGGCGTAAATGCGGGTACTATCGTCTTTTTGCCAAATTGCTTTGTAACAGTCATAACCAGCAATCATACGTTTACTTTCAGTAACTTTCCATTGTCTTTTTTGATTTTGATCTTTGATGTAAATATTTTGTCCCATTAGGTTTAAAACAATTGTTTTTTGTTTCGAATTCAAATTTTGGAACACTGTATTTTTGTTGGTTGTGAAACTTAACGGATCCGGTTCATCGCTAATAATGGGTTTAAATATTGAACAGGTGTCATTAAAAAAGAGTTCGAAATTTTCAATCCGAATTTTATTTCCATCACCAATCATTCTTTTCATTCTCCCATCGGTGAATTTCTTATCCAGATTGGTTTTACGTTCGAACACAATTTTCCCAGCCGTGATTTGTCCAAAAACCATCGATCCTAAGAAGAAAGTACAAACCATGAGTATCGCTCTCACTCTCATTCTCATTTTGCTATTGTTATCTGTGCCAGCCACCTCTTGCATCTTCTTCTTTCGTTTTATTGTTGTTAAACTTGTAAACCAATTTAACAAGGAAATACCTTGAAATGATTTTGGTTCGATTGTCTGTTGTAATATTCCCATTTACAGTTCGGGCTGCTGAAATATTTTGATTTAAAATATCATTACCTGAAACTGTAAGAATCAAATTCTCAGTTTTGAGAAAAGTTCTGCTGATGTTTGCATTCCATACAAAGTAATTGATGTTGTAGCCATTCGCACGTTGACTGTTGATCGTATATGTTCCATCAGTCCCTATTTTTACATGTCCCCGCATAGTCCAGGTTAAACTTGCAGTATAAACCTGCATTGTGTATGGATTACTAGCAGTTGTACTGATTGAATTTTTCGGATCATTGTAAGTATATTTTCCATCCACAATAAATTCAATCGAATCGAATACAAGATCCAATTCTAACTCTCCAGTTACTGCTGTAGTGGTAGTGATGTTTTTGCTGTTGTTTATCAAATTAGAATATCTGGAATAACTTGCATTTACACCAGGGTTAATTTCCAGGTGTTTATTGAAAATCGGAAATCCAGCGCTTGCATTTAAAGCAGCATACGCATTACCATTAACATTGACTGTCTTCGAAATAGTTCTTCCGTAACTGTCATAACTTGTCGAGGTTGCAAATGCATTATTGGTTAAGGTTGTATTTAATCCTGCCCAGACATATCTTCCGGTCAGTGCCTGCCAACTGTTCATATTGATATTCAATGAATGTTCATAGTTGGGTAATAAATCTGGATTACCGATTACAATTTTATTTGGATTGGTGTTGTTTTGAACATTTTGAATATCACTGATCGCCGGGAGTGTAGATTTTGTGTTGTAGACTACATTCACCCGCTTACTTTGACTTGGTTTGTAGGTGTAAGAGAATTTTGGCAAAAAATTGGATTTGTTTTGATGAATAACAAAGGCTGTTGTCAAATTCTGATTTTCAATATCAATATTTCTTTCACGGAAGCCCAAACTTGCTGTATGTACACGTGATTCGTAGATCAAAGCTGTACCTAATCGTTGTTGTTGACGAACCGTTTGAAAGTTATTCGTTAGAAACTTATTAATAGAGTCATATTTTCCATTGAAACCGTTTCGCGTTTCTTTGTCTTGCAGAGATGTTCCATACTCAATTAAATATTCGAATTCGACTCTCATCTTTTTTGTCAAAGGTTCACTATACGTCAAAGTTCCAATATGAGTTTGAGCTTTAGTGTCGTTGGTTTTCTTTTGGCGGATGGTATCATTCGGTTTTGGGACAGTGATATATGTATTATATGAATCCAAAAAGGTGGTCGAAGAACCTTTGGAAGTTGACAACTCATAGTTAGCAGTAATTACCCGACGTGGTTTCATGAATTTGCGGATAAAAGTCGCATCGTTGTCCAATGAAATCCCCTGAGAAGTAGTATGATTGTCGATTGTTGTATTTCTGGAAAGTATATACGTTTCACCGAGGTAGTTTGACATGGTTTTCAGATCCTGATCACCCGTGCTGTAGGTAAATTTCGGCTTGATTTCTAAAGTCGTTAAGGA
>CAIUKX010000062.1 GCA_903899795.1 uncultured Flavobacteriales bacterium | reverse complement strand
ACTTTACCAAGCCTGTGAGTAAGATTCTTATGTTCGAGAGTAACTTTCTCAAACCTGTGAGTAAGATTTTTATGTTCAAGACTAGCTTTCTCAGGTCTGTGAGTAAGATTCTTGTACTCGAGAGTAACTTTCTCTAGCTTTAGACTAAGATTATTATGTTCGGGAGTAAAATTATTTTCCGCTTCTGCGTTTTCGTTCTCTAATCAGTAAACTCAATTCACGGCTGGTTTGTCCTGCAACTGAAGTGTTTTCATCTGCTCGTCTCAATAAGTAGGGAAGAACCTCTTTAATCGGTCCATAAGGTACGTATTTAGCAACTTTATAAGAATCGTGAGCCAGATTATACGAAATGTGATCACTCATTCCCAAGAGTTGGGCAAAGAACAAGCGATTGTCATCTTTTTTCAATCCCTTTTTCTCAATTAATTGGGTAAGGTAAAGCGAACTTTCTTCATTATGAGTTCCGGCGCATAAAGCCATTACATCAATATTGTCAACAATCAATTCCAAAGCTTTATTGAAATCTCTGTCGGATGCAGCTTTGTCTGGCTGAATAGGTGAAGGATATCCTTTTTCTTCAGCTCTTTTACGTTCTTTTTCCATGTAAGCGCCGCGTACTAATTTTATTCCCAAGTGATAATTTCCTTGTCGCGCAACTTCAATTTCTTTTACCAGGTAATCGTATCGGTCGTGGCGGTACATTTGCGCGGTATTGAAAACGATTGCTTTTTCCTTGTTGTATTTTTTCATCATTTCAACAGCGATACGATCGATAGATTCCTGAATCCAAGTTTCTTCTGCATCGATGAATACTGGCACATTGTTTTCAAATCCTTTTTTACAGATGATGTCCACACGATGCTGAACTTCTTGAAATTCTTTTTGTTCGGCATCTGACAAAGGAGTTGAAAGATCGTTTGCTTTTTCCAGGATTCCGAAACGGGAAATTCCAGTCACCTTAAACACAGCAAACGGAATCATCGGATTTCCTTTCGCTTTTTCTATCGTAGCGACAATTTCTTTTACGGTATAATCAAAATCCTCCACAGTTGTTTTTCCTTCGACTGAATAATCTAAAATAGTTCCAACTCCGAATTTTCCAAGTGTTTGAATGGTCGGATCACACTCGTTGATTGTTTCTCCACCGCAAAACTGTTTGAAAATGGTTTTCTTGATGATTCCCTTGATCGGAAGATGCGTCTTAATTGCAAAATTGGTCGCAGATTTCCCGAAGGAGACCATGGACGGATTTCCAATTATTTTGAACAACCAATACGCTCTGGAAAGGTCTTTATCGGATTTGCTTTTGAAAGCAATTTCTGTATTTTCAAATGAATTCATGGATCAAAAATAAATGGATTTTACTTATCTTGTATTGATTATGGTCAGGTTTATTTACTTTTGTTAATATAAAACCAGAATTACGCTAATAATGAAACAAATCCAGACAAAAAACTACCCGATTGAAATTGGAAGTCTGACGGATTCATCTTTTCAAAACTTATTGACTGAGAGGTACTCAGGTTCAAATAAAGTGATTTTGGTGGATGAAAATACGCATGATTACTGTTTGGAATACCTCCTTACGACTTTTACTGAATTACAAGAGGCAGAAGTGATGCTTTTGCCGGTTGGAGAGGAAAATAAGGTCATGGAGGTTTGTTTTCAGGTTTGGGAAGCGCTTTCGGAATATAAAATCGGTCGAAAGGATGTATTCATCAATTTAGGTGGAGGAGTCGTTTCGGATATGGGTGGATTTATTGCTTCGATCTACAAAAGAGGGGTAGATTTTATCAATATCCCTACTACTTTGCTATCAATGGTGGATGCATCGATTGGGGGAAAGACAGGAATCGATTTGGGTCCATACAAAAATCAATTGGGAACCTTCACTGATCCAAAAGCCATATTTATTGATATTTCATTTTTAGGAACTTTGCCGGAAGAAGAAATTCTGAATGGATATGCTGAAATGCTGAAACATGCACTGATAGGTGACAAAGCTTACTGGAAAAAACTGACTTCTATTTCTTCGCTGGATGATTTGATCGATATGGAAACGATCGAACGTTCGGTTGAATTGAAAAATCAAATTGTGGAGGCGGATCCTCAGGAACAGAATCAACGAAAAAAATTAAATTTCGGGCATACGATTGGTCACGCTCTTGAAGGGTATATGTT
>CAIUKX010000061.1 GCA_903899795.1 uncultured Flavobacteriales bacterium | reverse complement strand
TCGCGACTTGTCCCTACAAATAAAGAATTCAATATTATTAAAATAAAACACATGAAAAAAGAAGAAAAATTACCAACAGAACATACAATCAGTACCACGCCTTTCCCAAATTCAAAAAAGATTTTTGTGAAAGGAGAAATTCATGATATTAAAGTAGCTATGCGTGAAATCAGTTTAGATGACACCATGCGTAACGGAAAAGTATTTGAAAAAAATGCCCCAGTTACTGTTTATGATACAAGTGGTCCTTACACGGATGAAAATGCAACGATTGATATTCGAAAAGGGTTGCCGAAATTACGCCAACAGTGGATTTTAGATCGTGGTGATGTGGAGCAATTAGAAGAAATTTCTTCTGAGTATGGAAAAAGCCGTTTGAATGATTCAACGTTGGATCACCTGCGTTTTCAGCATTTGAAAAATCCACTACGTGCTAAGAAAGGACAGAATGTGAGTCAAATGCATTATGCAAAAAAAGGAATCATCACTCCTGAAATGGAATACATTGCGATTCGTGAAAATCAGATGATTGATAAAATGAATTCCATCGGTCACCAACATGCAGGTAATAGTTTCGGAGCAAACATTCCAAAAACACACATCACTCCTGAATTTGTAAGAGATGAAGTTGCTATGGGAAGAGCTATTATTCCAAACAATATCAATCACCCTGAAAGTGAACCGATGATCATCGGAAGAAATTTCCTTGTAAAAATCAACGCAAACATTGGTAATTCAGCAGTGACTTCAAGCATCGAAGAAGAAGTTGAAAAAGCGGTTTGGGCTTGTCGATGGGGAGCTGATAACATCATGGATCTTTCCACAGGAAAAAATATTCACGAAACTCGCGAATGGATTTTGAGAAATTCTCCGGTTCCGATTGGTACTGTTCCAATTTATCAGGCATTGGAAAAAGTAAATGGAAAAGCCGAAGATTTAACCTGGGAAATTTTCAGAGATACATTGATTGAACAAGCGGAACAAGGAGTGGATTACTTCACCATTCACGCGGGTGTTCTTTTACGTTACGTTCCTTTGACAGCTAAACGTGTAACAGGAATCGTTTCTCGGGGTGGTTCCATCATGGCGAAATGGTGCCTGGCTCACCACAAAGAGAATTTCTTGTACACCCATTTTGAGGAAATCTGCGAAATCATGAAAGCTTACGATGTTGCCTTTTCTTTAGGAGATGGACTTCGTCCGGGATCAATTGCTGATGCCAATGATGCTGCTCAATTTGCGGAATTGGAAACATTAGGTGAATTGACAAAAATTGCATGGAAACACGATGTTCAAACCATGATCGAAGGTCCGGGACACGTTCCTATGCATTTGATCAAAATTAACATGGACAAGCAATTACAGGAATGTCAGGAAGCACCTTTCTATACCTTAGGGCCTTTAACAACTGATATTGCTCCGGGATATGATCACATTACATCAGGAATTGGTGCAGCGATGATCGGATGGTTCGGTTGTGCAATGCTTTGCTATGTAACACCAAAAGAACATTTGGGATTACCGAACAAAAAAGATGTAAAAGATGGTGTTATCACCTATAAAATTGCTGCACATGCAGCTGACTTGGCAAAAGGACATCCGGGTGCGCAAGTACGCGACAATGCATTGAGTAAAGCTCGTTTTGAATTCCGTTGGAATGATCAATTCAACCTTGCGTTGGATCCGGATACCGCAAGAGAGTTCCACGATGAAACTTTACCGGCTGAAGGGGCGAAAATTGCCCATTTCTGCTCTATGTGCGGACCTCACTTCTGCTCCATGAAAATTACGGAAGAAGTGCGTGAGTACGCTGAAAAAAACAACGTTGAAGCAGATAAAGCATTTGAAGAAGGAATGAAACAAAAAGCGGATGAGTTTTTAAATACAGGTTCTGAAATTTATTCATAATTATGGAATTATTCATCGTTTCAAGTCCCGTGGCTATCCCAAATGAAGCTCAGATCCTCCAACAATTGTTTGAGGAGGGTCTGTCAATTTTACATTTGAGAAAACCCAATTATTCGGAAAATGAAACGATGGAACTGTTACAAGGAATCGATTCAAAATTCCATCCTCGGATTTGTCTCCATCAACAGGAACAATTGACAGGACGATTTGAGATCAATCGTCTTCATTTCAGCGAATTGAAAAGGAAAGAAACAGATACATCACAGTTCATAAAACTCGCAGATCAGGGAATCATTTTATCAACCTCTGTTCATTCCCGAAAAAACTTTGATGAACTTCCAGATTATTTCTCCTATGCTTTTATCGGACCTGTTTTTGACAGCATTTCCAAAGAAAATTACGCTGCATCAAAAGAAGATTTGAATTTCGTTCAAAAGCAAAAAGTCAAACCTGTTGCCTTGGGTGGAATCAATGAAAAAAACATCAAGATTGTGTTCGAAAAAGGATTTCAGGGAATAGCCGTTCTCGGTTACATTTGGAATCATCCTGAAAATGCAGTGGAGAATTTCATTCGTTTGAACGATATCAAATCTAAAGTCACACACCATGTTAGATAAAATTCAATACATATCACAAGGACAATCGGTCAAAGAACAAATTCAAAACATTCAATCCGTTTTGGAAGGAGGAATACGTTGGATTCAATTACGTTTCAAAAATGCTTCGAAAGAGGAATTTATTGAAGCTGCAAGCCAGACAAGAATTCTCTGCTCAAAATACGAAGCCGTTTTCATTATCAATGATCATGTTGAATGGGTAAACGAAGTAAAGGCTGATGGTGTTCACTTGGGGTTAACAGACACTTCGATTGAAAAAGCGAGATCAATTCTTGGAGATTCTAAAATCATTGGAGGGACAGCTAATACACTCGATGATGTTCTTCAACGGATCAATGAAAAATGTGACTATGTTGGTTTAGGTCCTTTTAAATTTACTTCAACAAAAGAAAAATTAAGTCCGATTTTGGGATTGGAAGGATATCAAAAGATTGTAAGCGAACTGGAAGAACGAAATCTGAATATTCCGCTTTACGCTATTGGCGGCATTGAAATTTCAGATCTTGATGACTTAATACAGGTCGGAATTCATGGAATCGCACTTTCAGGAATTTTATCCAACCAAACAGAAACAAAAGAAATTATTAAACAGCTCAATCAAAAAATATATGCAAACGCTTAAAATTGCAGGACAAGAATTCAATTCCAGATTGTTTTTAGGGACGGGGAAATTCGGCTCCTCACAATTAATGGAAGAAGCGGTTTTAGCCTCCGGATCAGAAATGGTTACTGTAGCTCTAAAACGAGTTGATTTAGAAACGGATACCGATTCATTATTATCGCACTTACAGCATCCACACATTCACCTGCTCCCGAATACATCAGGTGCACGTAATGCAAAGGAAGCAGTTTTCGCTGCTCAATTAGCAAGGGAAGCTCTGGAAACAAATTGGTTGAAACTGGAAATTCATCCCGATCCACGTTATTTGATGCCGGATGCAATTGAAACGTTAAAAGCAACAGAAGAATTAGCAAAATTAGGTTTTATAGTACTTCCTTATATTCATGCTGACCCGGTTTTATGCAAAAGATTAGAAGATGTAGGAACCGCTGCTGTCATGCCTTTAGGATCGCCTATCGGAAGCAACAAAGGATTAAAAACCATCGATTTTTTAGAAATCATTATTGAACAAAGTAAAGTTCCGGTAATTATTGATGCAGGAATCGGTGCTCCTTCAGATGCTGCCAAAGCCATGGAATTGGGTGCTGATGCAGTTCTTGTAAATACTGCAATTGCAGTTGCAGGAAATCCTGTAGAAATGGCTTTTGCATTTCGTTTGGCAGTTCAATCCGGTAGAATGGCTTACGAAGCAAAACTCGGAAAACAAATTCATCAAGCCATTGGCTCAAGTCCGTTGACAGCATTCTTAGGCGAATAAAAACTGAAACATGAGTTTTAAAGATATTTTCGATCAATACAATTGGGATGAGGTGAAAGCCAGCATTTATGCTAAAACATCCAGCGATGTTGAAACAGCACTTCATTCCAAAAAGAAAACATTGGAAGATTTCAAAGCATTGATTTCTCCGGCTGCGGTACCTTATCTTGAGGAAATGGCACAGATGAGTAGTGCTTTGACACAAAAGCGATTTGGAAAAACAATTCAGATGTATGCTCCGATGTACCTGAGTAATGAATGCAACAATATTTGTACTTATTGTGGCTTCAGCTTTGATAACAAAGTTCTTCGAAAAACATTAACTGACAAAGAGATTCTTCTTGAAACTGAAGAAATCAAACGACATGGCTTCAATCACATTCTATTGGTAACAGGAGAAGCGAATCAAACCGTTCATGTGAAGTATTTCAAAAATGCAGTTGAACTGATCAAGCCACATTTCGCGAATATCTCCATTGAGGTTCAACCACTGGATACCGACGAATACAAAATCATGCATGAAGCTGGTGTTTATTCGGTTTTGATGTACCAGGAAACATATCACCAGGAGGTTTACAAAGAATACCACCCAAAAGGAAAGAAATCTAATTTTCAATACAGATTGGAAACACCTGAAAGAATCGGTGATGCTGAAATCCATAAAATGGGGCTCGGTGTACTTTTAGGTCTCGAAGATTGGCGAACGGAATCGCTCTTTTGTGCCATGCACTTGAATTATCTTGAAAACAAATACTGGCAAACGAAATTCTCTATTTCTTTTCCCCGTCTTCGTCCGGCTGAAGGAAGTATTGAGCCGAATGTGATCGTAACAGATAAAGAACTGGCACAACTAATTTTTGCCTACCGCATTTTCAATGAAGATGTGGAACTTTCACTATCTACCAGGGAATCTCAAAATTTCAGAAATAATATTATTCCACTGGGAATCACAAGCATGAGTGCAGGTTCCAAAACTAATCCAGGAGGTTACGCTGTTGAACCAGAATCACTCGAACAATTTGAAATCAGCGATGAGCGAAGTGCTGAAGAAATTGCTGCATTAATCCGAAATACAGGATACGAACCGGTTTGGAAAGATTGGGATAATGCCTTAGTATATAATGATGAATACACTTTCTAAAGAAGAAAATATCCAATACAGTCGTCAAATAAAATTGGCGGAAATTGGATTAATCGGTCAACAGAAAATTAAAGACGCCAAAGTTCTTGTGGTCGGTGCTGGCGGCTTGGGTTGTCCAGTTCTTCAATATTTGAATGGTGCCGGAGTAGGAACGATTGGAATTATTGACTTTGATAAAGTGGAAATCCACAACCTGCATCGACAAATATTATTTGACAGGGCTGATGTAGGGAAACAAAAAGCAATTGCTGCAGCTGAAAAATTGAAAAAACAAAATCCGGAAACACAGATACTTACTTTTAATGAGCGACTGAACAAAAGTAATTGTTCCTCCATTTTACAATCGTTTGATATCATCGTCGATGGATCAGATAACTTCTCTACCCGATACCTCATCAATGATACATGTGTTGCACTTGATAAACCTCTTGTTTATGGAAGTATTTTAGGATTTGAAGGGCAAGTGGCTGTATTCAATTTGAAAGGAAGTAAAAATTTAAGAGATTTGTTTCCCGAACCTCCCGATCCAAAAGATATTCCCGGTTGTGAAGACAACGGTGTCTTGGCAACTTTACCGGCAATTATCGGTTCAATGATGGCACATGAAACATTGAAAATTATTATCGATCATTCACCACTTCAAAACACTTTCATCGTTTTCGACACGACTGAACTTCGATTTTCAAAAATATCAATACAATGAAAACCAATAGATTAAATTAATATTATCCAAGGATTTGAATTACCAATACATTTTCAGTTAAGATTTTATCAAAACTAAATTTTAGTCGAACAAAGTGATAGTTTAGACGAATATTTGACTTTTTTTTAACAAAACGTTGTGATTTATTGAATATTAAGTGATAGATTGGCTTTGCTAAAACGCTAGAACTTATGAATAAATTTACTCTGAAGCACATGCTTTTGTGCTGTCTCTTATTTCCTACTTTCTTATTTTCTCAAAGTGACTCAACCAAAGTTTGGGTACAATTGATGTCCGATCCTAATGCAAATTTTTACGATGTTCAAAAGGCATTCTACGCATACTGGAATGGGAGAACTATTGAAAAAGGAAAAGGCTATAAACAATTCAAACGCTGGGAAGCTTATATGGAACCTCGTGTATATCCGTCAGGAGACATGAAATTAGCTTCCTTAAGTTATGAGATGTTTAAACAGTGGGAAGCTGAAAATCCAACTGCTAGTTCTTTGGACAAATCAGGAAGTACATTATGGAGTCCACTTGGACCTGTGGGTACATCTACGGGCGGTGGTTGCGGACGTTTAAATTTTATCCGCTTCGACCCTACCAACAGTAATATTATATATGTTGGTGCACCGGATGGAGGTTTATGGAAAACAACTGATGGCGGAACTTCCTGGACTACCAATACAGATCAATTAACTGTAATTGGATGTTCAGATGTTGCAATTGATCCAACCAACTCACAAATTTTATATTTAGCGACCGGTGATGGTGATGCAAATGATAGTTATAGTATCGGAGTTTTGAAATCTAACGATGGAGGAGTAACCTGGAATCCAACCGGATTAAGCTGGTCTGTTAATTTGGGGAGAAGAATTGCAAAATTATTAATCCATCCCACTAATCCTTCCATCCTAATTGCCGCTACGACAAATGGTATTTATCGAACAACAGATGGAGGAGCTACTTGG
>CAIUKX010000060.1 GCA_903899795.1 uncultured Flavobacteriales bacterium | reverse complement strand
TTACAATCTTATTTAAATGAATTTTGCTATAAGCTTAATCGAAGATATTTTGGAGGAAAACTCTTTGACAGGCTAGTTATTGCGACTATTGGAAATTAGTGGTAAACTTGCGATGACTCAATTAATTAACCACAAATAAAGAGAAATCCGGCAACTAGTAATAGAAGCCGGATTTTTTTATTCTAATTTTTGATTACTTTCTTCATTACAACTCCTTTATCCGTCTCGATTTTTACAAAATAAAGTCCTTTACTGAACGAAGAAACATCCACGATCGATTGATTCGAATTTGGATTAGCAGTGATTACCACTTCTCCCATTTCATTGGTCACTGTAATTTGCTGCATTGGTTCTACACACAAAATTGTGGTTTGCTCTTTCGCAGGATTCGGATACACACTTGTTTCAAATGCTTCTTGATTGAGTTCGTTCAAACCGACAAACTGCCCAACCTTAAATCCTTTGTTGGCCCCGACAATTTCTCTGCTCCATGGTGAACTAATGTTCTTACGAATGTAAGCCATAACACACATGTTTTCAATGTTTGCATTGGACGGAACGGTAAAAGTCACAGTACCATTGGCAGTCGTCGTTGCCAAAATCTTCATATCTCTCGCCGCATTCTCATGGTGTAAAGTTGCTCCTGCGTTTTCACCTGCAGTTACATGATTCACCAATCCTCTTTCTACTAAAAAGAAACGTGCTTCTGTATTTGCCAAATCCCCAGTCAACGCATAATTAACTTTCAGCTGATCTCCCACCAACTCATTGAAACTTAAATCAACCCATGCCGTAGCTTGTTTTGCGGAAATCGGAGCGGAAAAATTTCTTCCTTCCAGTCCATTTCTAACAAATAGAGGAGTTCCAAACTGGTTACCACTTGCATAGGTGATTCCAACTCCGCTATTATCGTATCCGAAAAACATATCGTCATACTGTGAATTACTGTAAGGATCTGTCCAACCCAAGTAATTCCATAATTCCACGTGCAAAGCAATATACAAATTGTTCGTTGTGGTATTATCGGTGGCATTCACAGCTGAATTGAGAACATTTTCACCGGATGGACAAGAGCTGCATCCTTCACTGGTAAAAAGTTCTTGTACACAAAATGTGTTTGTTGTTTGGGCTTTCAAGGTTCCAAATGTGCAGATTGCCAGTGGCAGAACCATAAAATTCCATTTCATTGTTTTGAAGTTCAGAGAGGTAAAAATTTGTTTCATCTTATTCATTTTTAGTTTATTATTACAAGTTTATAGAGCGTGTTTTGATCGATGATTAAGTGGTAAATTCCAGGTTGAATTCCTTGCGCCATTGTAAGTTGATCAGTAAACTTTCTTCGTTCGATAAGCATTCCGTCTTGGCCGTATAATTCAGCATTTTTTTCAAAATCAGTTCCAGCTATAAGGTGAATCACATTGTTGGTGGTTGAAATGGTTAAATCTGAAACTTGGTTCATTGTGTTTTCAGTGATGCCGTTGGTTTGGTAATTTAAATGAAAAACAACCGTATCACCATAACTTGGATCGTTCGCATCGAAAATGTAGTACTTCACAAATCCGGACCCGTTAATTCCGGAAGTAGTGACACCCAATCTCAATTCATAAAATTCTCCATTATTGAATTGATCAACTGTATAAGTCAAAGCATTTCCGTGAGATGGAAAAAAGGGATAACAAATTTGATCGCAAATGGTATAATTCCATCCGGAAGGTAAATTCGGATCCATCTCCAACAATTCCCAATTGATGTTAATATCTCTCAGCGGATTTGGTACACAATGAACTTCACCCATTTGATAAGGTGTTGTAATGTTCATCGTAATCTCTTTTCCCGTACTGAAATCAAATTGAGCATACAATTGACCAACGGTCATCATAGCAAATACTGTCAATAATTTTCGCATCGTTTGGTGTATTTGAATCATCTTAATAAATTGATGTGCCCGACAAATTCTTGATTGCCATCGGTTTTACTGTTTTTGGTCATAAGGATTTTCCAGATATAGGTTCCGTCCTGTGCTTTCTGTCCTTTATAAGTCCCATTCCATCCTCTTTTCGGATCGGTGGTTTGAAAAATTTGTTCTCCCCATCGGTTGAAAATCATGAATTCATATGTTTCTGTCGGATCAACATTGGTCACTGGAATAAATTCCTGATTGAATGCATCGTCATCAGGTGTGAAGCAATTCGGAACATATAAGAGAAATTCATTTTCAATTACTATCGTCGAACAAATAGTTGCTGTACAACCCAATGTATCGGTTACTTTGAGACAAACATCAATACTGTCAGCATAATCAAATGCATAGGTTACCGAAGGATTAAAAGCCGAAGCATCCGAAATCATTGCATTCGGAGAAATAGTCCACAGGCTGGAATAACTAGGGTTAGATTGGTTAACCAAATCAAACGAAGAATTCATGGTTGTCAAATCCATTGGTGAATATTGAAAAAGTGCTGTTGGGAGTGGAGCTACGCAAAACACTTGATCAAATTCATAATTGAAATGACAACCACTTTCTGTTGTAATAGCTATTAATACATCTTCACAACCTATATTAGAAGTCGAAAAATCCAAGTTTGAACCAGACGTTGAAAAAGCTTGTCCTCCCACATTCCAATCTACTGATGCAGATGCCGGAAGATTATTCAGATTCAATGTCGTAGAAAAAGGCGGACAACCCATCGTATTGGAAGACGCTAACGAAAGAGCCGGTTGACTTTCTTCTGTGTAATTAAAACTTACAGTATCCGGTAACGTTGTACAATCGTCATGAACGATTAATAAAACTGTTCCTGAACCTGAATGTGTAAAATTCAAACTGGAAGCTGTTCCCAAAATTTGCTGCGAACCCAGATCGATCCAGGAATACGAATAATTTCCTGTTCCTCCTGTCACCGAAGCAGAAACCAAGGTTGTTACTCCCTGACAATAATTCAAATTCTGTAAGCCTGCAATAGAAATCGGAGGTAAAACAGTCACATTAAATGTACTCGTCTGGCTCTGACAGCCCAGTGCATCGGTTATCGAAACTGTATATTGCTGAGTTGAAGTTGGAGAAACGGTAATTGAATTCGTACTTCCGGAAGGATTCCAATTGTAACTATAAGGCGTCTGACCTCCGGATGCATTCACCGAAAGAACAGCATTTCCATTTTGACAAATGGTTGTATCTGATCCGTTTGAAGTTTGAAGCGGTGAAGCATTGACTGAAACCGACTGCGTATTTGTACAGCCGTATGAATCCTTTATTATCACCGTATAATTTCCATTGCATACCTGCGTAAAAACAGAAGTTGTCTGCCATGTTACACCACCATCAATACTGTAATTCAACCCTGAATTCGGGAAAACGGAAACTGTTCCGTTGCAATGTCCAACACAACCATTATCCGTAACGGTCTGTATGGAATCGATCGCAACATTCGAAGTTTGGAGAATGGTAATCTGTTCGTTGTGACCGCATCCATTGACATCTGTAACGCTCAAATTATACGTTCCAGCACATAATGATCCGAAATGTCCGTTGTTGGTTTGCGTTATTGTCGCTCCTCCAACTAGAGCAAGATTATAGGTCAGATTACCAACAGGATTTGAAATGAAAACATCAACCGAACCGTTACAAGCCGAACAAGGAGTTGGTAAATAAGTTACGCTATCGACTTGAAAAGCCGGAGTACCAGCCACAGTGAAAGAATCGACAAACGTGATACAACCTGAATTATCATGAAGTGTTACGGAATAATCTCCTGCACACAAGTTTGATGTCGTGAACAAATTGGTTCCCGTTGCAATTCCCGGATTCCATTGAACCGAAAATGGAGCTGACCCACCGTTAGGAGAAATAGTAGCTGAACCGTCACATTGACCACAATTCGCATCATTCACCGTTAAATTCGGCTGCATGTTACTAGCACATGCCGTACAGGAATAAGTTCGAAAATATAAACCATTGGCAATGATATCGAAGCAATCAGTTGCTGCAAAATATGAATCCGATTTGATATTATAAGGAATCGTTTGCGTTCCGGCAGGTAGCGGAAAAGGATTGATAAATTCATCTATTTCATAAAACAAATCGTTTTTGCTGATCTGCGCTCCCCCGTTGAAGGTATAATAATGGTGACTATCCCCTGAAGAAGTTGCAAAATCCGAAACCATCGAAAATGTCTTCACATTACATGCGTCTACGCAAGGTGAAACTGTTGGCAAAAATTCATTGGCATTGTTTCCCTGATCCACCGTTCTGCAACCATCATTGATGACCAACGTTCCTTCCCAAGCTGTTCCCGGTTGTTTATAAACCACAATAATTCCTAATCCATCTATCAACCGTGACCAGTCTGTTAAATTCACAGCATAGGTCCCGTTACCCGTTACCATTGAAGTCACATCTGCTCTGTAATCTTGTGTAACCAGGTTGGTCGCCACATACGAAGGATCGTTATACAACGTGGAAGCGTACCAGCATTTGGGAGAACCGGTACCGATCAAGTTTGCAACACCCGATTGACCATTAATTGAAAAATTCGGAGAACCTGTCACATCAACTGTTATAGCCCAGTACAATAACGATTTTACGATCACTGCTCCGGCCGGAATACCAGCAATCGTAATACCGCAAGGAAGACCTGTTCCTGTCGGGTAACTGATTCTGTCCGTTACCTTCTGAGCAGCGAAAATATAATCCAAACCACACTCTGTAAACGAAAACGATTGATGTATGGAATGATCACCATCTTTTTCTGCTGCTTCAGTTCCGGGTTTTGAGTTTTCAGTTACAATATCTCCATTCTGTCCGAAGGATTTCACGGATGCAAAAAATGAGCTCATCATTCCAATAAGGATTGCAAACACAAATTTTTTCATACTTTTGACCATCGTTGTTTATTTTAATTCATAGCTTTCAAAGTTCAAGATTAGGACAAACCGGATGAGTAAACTATTTTTTATCCTTCGAACGCGTTTCAATTTATAAGATGACTTATTTAAGACTGATATTTACCTGTTTTTGGCTCTTTTCGGGGCTTATTTGTTTCAGTCAGCAATCCGATTTAGAAAAGGAAATTGAAAAAGGTTTAAACCTCAGAGACCAGGATTTGGTGCTTAGCTTGAGCCGAAAACTGGAAAAATCCTCCGAAGACAAATCCGTTGCACATTTCTATGAAGCGAAGGCTTATTTGTTTTTAGGGAATGAGGGTATTATTTACTACGATTCATCTTTATTATGTATTAATAAGGTGTTGAAGGAGACGAACAATTCGGACGAAATTCATTTTCAGGCCAGTCTTTTTCAGGCACATATTTATCTTGAAGCTGGGAAATACAAAGCATGTGTAAAAAGTATTCAGCAATTACTGAGATCAGATCAAGTCTTGGATTCACCTGAAAAGCAATTTGTATTGAACGTGGAACTTTTCAGTCTTTACATACGAATTTCAGATCTTAAAAGCGCCAAACAGTTGATCGCATCCATCACCCAACCTCCCAAGAATCTTGATCATTTCAATCTTGCGAGAAGCTATCTGGCTTTGGGAAGATATTATCTCAGCGATGGTAAGTTGGAGCAGGCGAAACAGTTTTTTGATAAAGCTTTGCACCAATACGATGATCAGTACATTTGCTATAAATCTGATGCTTGGCATATGCTGGCGGAAGTTTCGAAAGAGCAGAAAGATGTCAGACAGGCGATGAAAATCTATCAGAATTTGCTTCAATACGAGGAAAAAAACAATTATAAACATGGATTTATTTTGACCTTGTTGATTGCTTGTGAAACTTCATTGATGAACAATAAGAATCAGCCACAAATGGCCGCATATGTTGAAAAGGCATATCAATATGCAAAAAAGTTAAACAATAAAATGCGACTGGTTCAAGCGGAAATGAACAAAGGATTTTATTATCTTCAATTGAAACAAAATAATTCTGCCATTCCACACTTTGAACAAGCACTTAAGATTTCAGAAAACATCAAAGCTTATTACTGGACACGATCTGCATCACGTTTTTTGGTTGACATATACACAAACAAAGGAGATTATAAAAAGGCCTTTGATTTTCAAAAAATCAGCATCGAAGCCAATGATAATCTACAACTCAGCAATCAAACTGAAAAAGCAGATTTGGTGAGAAACGTTCGACTCATGTACACATACCGCCACGAGATGGAAGTTTCAGCGTATGAATTGGAAAAAAAGCAAGTCCACCTCATCATCTGGATTGCCATTTCCATCGGCACCATCGGAATCTCGGTTTTATTGTTTTTACTGTACCTGAAACAGAAACGGCATAACTTGTTTTTGACAGAAAAAGCATTGAAAGAATCAGAGCGAAAAATACAGATTATTCAACCGATTCCTGAAAATCGGGAAGAAAAACCCGAGCCGAAACAAGCTTTGGATGATTCAATTTATCTGGATTTACAACAAAAACTGGTAGATTTCATCGATTCAAAAGGATTCTTAGATCCTGAATGCTCACTTTCTTCGCTGGCAAAAGAGTTCAACACCAATACTGCCTATTTGTCGAAATACATCAATGAAATTTTGAATACTTCCTTCAATCAGTTGATCAACGAATACCGAATTTCAGATTTTATTGAACGTGTAAAAACGGACAAGGAAGGAAGAAAAACCTATACTTTGGATCACCTGGCAACTTTATCAGGATTCAATTCCAAGTCAACATTTATTCGTGCTTTCAAAAAACAAACCGGAATAGCTCCATCTGTTTTCATCAAAAATCTGGATGAATTGAATTAGAAGTTAAAGTCTTTTGTTCTCAATTTCTGTAAACGAAAAAAGAGAGCAAACGGGCGTTCACTCTCTTTTCATAATCAACCTAACCTAACCACCTAAATCGAACCTAATGTCGGAATTATTTTTTAAATAACCAAACTATTTTTCAACTAATTTTATTTCGATTTTCTTTATAATATTATAGATATTCTGAACATCAACAGATTCAAGTTATTCAGAATTTCTATTTTTTATGAGTAACACCGTTTCTCATTTATTCGAATTAGTCAAATCTTCCTAAATTATCCTACCACTCTTTCAGTATTAGTACCCTAAGCATTTCCTCTTTTTTATCTCCATGAGGCAAGAGTATATATTTTCCGGTATTTGAAATCAAGAATGTAGAGGGAAACGATCGAATTCCCATCTCATTTACCTCTTTGTTTCCTATTTCCAAAACCGGGAAACTATAACCATTCTTTGTCATGAACTCATTCAATGCAGTCGAGCGATAACTGAAAGTTAAAAAAACTAGTTCCCAATCTGTATTTTTTTTAAAGGTCTCGGACATTTCATTCAACATGGGCAATTCTTTTACACAAGGTCCGCACCACGTTGCCCATGCATCAAGGACGATCCATTTTGCTGAATTACTGTTTGTTTTTATAAAGTTCATTATCCGATCATTTTGAGGTAATTCACCCCAATTGTTTTGTAAATTCACATACCAAAAATCAGAAAATGGTTCTTCCAAAGAATACTTGCTTTTGAGCCAATCCAAATTTTTAGGACTTGGAAAACTAACCACCAATTGAACGGCATATTTTAACAGTTGCCTATCAATTCTTCCTTGTTTTACCTCTTCATTTATTATATTTTGCTGCGTTTGAAAATAGTTTACAAATTGTTTACTGATCCCAAAAACCCAAAATCTGCCCACACTTTCAATTTGTTTTTCGGAAAGAGAAATTGCCAAACAATCTGAAGCTTTTTTGATATTGAGTTTGTAATATTCATAATTGATAATAAACTCTATATAGGTTTTTACATATCCAACTTCCGGAAAACCTTTTGAACTGGTTAACTTATTTTGTTTTTCCAACAATTCAAGCCATTGCACTTTCTGATCTTTAGTATAATGAAGTGATTCCGATAATTTAAAATAGCTTGCAGCAAAAAATATTCCCGCATAATAACTTGTGTCTTGTAACAAAGTCAATTTATGTAAAACATCTTGTTCTGCTTTTTTTAATTCACTTTTCTTCGAGGCGTTTTCCAGATTGAAGTAGACGGAAAAAGGTTTGATGACTTTGGCCGATTTCAGTGAATCGTAATTGCTGTAATAATTAATGAACTCAATACCTTGCTTTT
>CAIUKX010000059.1 GCA_903899795.1 uncultured Flavobacteriales bacterium | reverse complement strand
TTATAGGGACTCCCTTCAAATACATATTAGTAGCAAATGACCTGCGTGCGGTATGGGCAGAAACTTTTTGAAATTTCAAGTAAGTTTCTATCTCAACTTTGTGTGCTCTTGTGATTTTTTTCAAGAACTCTTTTTTTAATGAAGGTACTTTCTCAGCTATATCTTTAATATAGCGGTTAAATACCTGATTAGGCGGGCATTCAGGAAAACCATCAGGGTATTTTGCCAGTATCTCCTTAAACATTGGAAGAACAGGAACAATGACTTTTGTAACTGAACGAATAATTCTTTTGTTCTTTCCCGGATCTATTTCCATAAACCCATCATTAATTTGAGCCAATCGCAAAATTGAAACGTCTTGAAACCTAAGACCTGTGCAACAACATATTACAAAAAAATCTCTTACAATTTCATAAAGAGGTGTAGAGAACTCTTTTATAGCCATCATTTCTTCTATTTCACGCTCATTCAAATAGATGTTGTCTGACTTCTCCCTTCTAACGGTTACTTTAATATCAGATGCGTGCTTATATTCAATCAGGCTCTTTTCGGCAGCATACGATATAAGCAATTTGAATACCGTAAGATACTTTGCACTTGTATTTAGAGCCATTTCACTGTTTAAGTAATCAGTGAATGCCTTAATTAGCTTCAGGTCAATGTCTGTCAAATAATACTTCTTCTTTTGAACTTTTTGAAACGCTATGAAGTGGTTCATCGCTGATTTGTAGGGCTTGATGCTATTCGGGTTTAAGTCTAGATCATCGTTGCTCCTTCTTGCACCTGATTTGCTATCGTCTATAAGCCTTTGAAAGAAGTCAGTTATTAAGATCGGCTTAACTTCTTCTACCTCTTCAATAACTGTTTCAGGTGGCTTTGTAATAGCATAGATAGCCTGTTTTAGGGCATTTGGTGGTACTATACCGGGAATAGACTTCTGCATTTTTTCATAAACATCAATGAAAAGCTCTTCTTTCTCGTCCAACCGTTTCTTCAAGCCACTATCGTCAGTTGGCTTGGGCTTTTTCAATTTGAGGTTCCACTTGTCAGGTTCTATACTTTCACCGGGAAACACAATTACCCTCTTATTCTTATAGCATAGAGATGCGAAGATGGCAGTCTTCCCCTTCCGCTTCTTAGGATCCCGAAGATAAAATACGACTCGTATTCTCATGATTTTCTCTTATTTAATTGTTTTACTAAATCGCTTAAAAAATAGCGGTGTTGTCCATTCATTTTTGCGCAGAGTATATACCCTTTCTCATTCCACCGAGTAATGGTATTAGCACTGACTCCGAGAAATTTCGCAGCCTGTTTCCTGCTCATTATTTTAGGCTCAGTATCAGTCGCTGCAGGATAAGGATTAATCCCCGGACCAAGGAGTCTCTTTACTAATTCTTCTATTAGTTCGATTAATTCTTCCTTGCTCAGGAATACATATTTAGGTGCTTGTTCCATTGAATTGTTGTTTGTTTTTGAATTGTTTTTTAATGTGCATTTTGTTTTCAAAGTGATAGGGAAATAGGTTCCCTAGAATAATTAGAAGTCAACTTCTATTATTGTTATTTCGCATCGTGCAGGGATGTAGCCAAAAGCATAACCACAGTAATCAAGATTGAGCAATCCATTTGCATCAATAAACTCTGTAAGAACTTGCTTGGGATCGGCATTTCTAAAAACATGAATTTTTGCTTTTGTAACATCCATGCTCTGCAGGGTCTTGGGTGGCACAACAATGTGTTTATTGAAAAACACGTTCTGCTGGTTGTAGCGCTGAACATTAAATTGGAACAATGCGAGCGAATCAAATGCGACTACGCCATTCATGTTGTAGTCCCATACGTAGTAGGATTTTTGTATGCCGTCAGACTTATCATCAGATAAGAACTGTTTAACCTTGTTTATACCGGGTATCAAATTTTGAAATTTCATTTTTCAATTGTTTATATTGTTAATGGATTGGATTTCTAAAAAAGTTAGGGCATGAGGGGAGCTATTAGTGCCTAAAACACTATTCTTATACAAGCTATTTGCTATATAATCGGATTGCTATTTAGCC
>CAIUKX010000058.1 GCA_903899795.1 uncultured Flavobacteriales bacterium | reverse complement strand
TGTTAATTAATTTATTAGTGTCTTTCTTGTGATTTTATTCCGAAACTAATGTCAGAATACTTGTTCTGAGATGATTCATATCAGATCAATAAAAGTGGTATGTATCATTACTGTTGTTGTTTAAGAGATCAAGTGCAATTTTTACATGCAAAAAGGTATTTTCAGATATATTTTTGTTATCCTTGTAGGAATAAATTTAACTGACAAACATGAAATTTTTTTGGTTTTCCCTACTGTTTATGACGGTTTTGTTTTCTTGTAGTGATGGAAAACACCCATTATCTGAGTTTGCAGGCGGTTCCATTCATATGTCTTTGGACAACGAACCCGCAACTTATATTTCAAGAGATGTAAACGATATATACTCCATGACTGCACTGAGTCAGGTGATGGAATGTTTGGTTTCGCTTGACCCAAAAGATTTGAGTATTGTTCCTCAATTAGCAAGTTCATGGAAAGTTAGTAAAGATGGACTCTCGTATGAATTTACATTGAGAAAAGATGTAATGTTCCATCCACATGCTATTTTTTCCTCTGATGAAGACCGCCTATTTACAGCAGAAGATGTACAAAAAACAGTTGAGTACATTTGTTCGAAAAATCAAAGCGGTGACCCAGGAATTGCTTATTCGATCGTTTTTGAGAAATATTTGGTAGGAGCGAAAGATTTTTTTGAAAAGAAAGCAAAAACCATTAGCGGCTTGAAAGTGAATGGGAACAAGGTTACTTTTCAACTAACTGAAAAAGACAATAATTTCCTAAGTAAGATGACAAATATTACTTGCGCAATTATTTCACATAAAATACACGAGGAAAATGTCGATCAGGACATGATAGGAACAGGACCATTTAAGTTCAGAGAATACAAAAAAGATGAAGTTAACTCATTGGTTCTGACAAAAAACGAGGATTATTATTTAACGGATGAAAAAGGATGCGCACTTCCTTATCTAGTTAGTATCGTTTTTGTTCTAGAAAACAGAAAACTGGAGCAGCTGGATTTGTTTGAACAAAAGAAACTGGATTTAATTGTAGGGTTACCTGCCAGTAGAATTACAAAAATGCTGGAAGGAAGAATTTCAGATTTCAATTCAACTCCACCAGTCCTGATTTTACAAAACAATCCTGGTTTGGCAACTCAGTACTATTTCTTTAATATGAAAGATCCTCGTTTCAAAGATGTAAGAGTGAGGCAAGCTTTTAATTACGCTGTGGACAAAGAGCGTATCGGTTCTGAAGTATTGAGAAGACAGTATTCGGAATTGGGGTATTATGGCATTGTTCCTCCAATTTCCAATATATTCAGAGGCTATGATTTCGAAGGTGTAAAAGCGGTTTCCTATGCTTATGATCCCGAGAAAGCAAAAAAATTATTAGCAGAGGCAGGTTATCCTGATGGAAAAGGATTCGGTTCAGTTAGTCTTCGATTCAACATCAATGATGTACATTCTGCAGTTGCTGACGAGTTCGCTCAGCAAATTTATCAAGTATTGGGTATTAATGTCAATATAGACGGTTCCACATTTGATCAACTGGAAAGAGATGCTCAAAAGTCGAAGGGAGATATTTTCCGTTCAGCTTGGATAGCAGATTATGCTAGTCCTGAAACATTCCTATTCAATTACTACGGAAAGGCAATCCCACTTGATCCTTCCAGTCCATCTGTTTTTAATAAATCACGAAATAATAACCCGGAGTTTGATAAGTTGTTTGAATTAGCCAAAAAATCGGATAAGCTTTCGGATCAGATGATGTATTTTTCTCAAGCAGAAAAAGTATTGATGCAAAATCCTCCTATTATTCCATTGTGGTATGAAGGGAATTATGGCATCGTTTATTCCAACGTTAGAAACCTTTATTTCAATTCACTTCGTATTTACAATTTCCAAAAAGTCTACAAGAAAGAGTGGACGAAAGAAGAGTACATGGAAATGATGAAAAATAACAAATAATTATTTTTTAATTAGCTAATTGTAGTGTGATTTCCATTTGTGATTGATTTTCAGTAGATTGCTGCTAAATAGTGCGTATTACCAAAAATAACTTGTTGTTTATTAAAGGAATAATATACTAATTTTGGTTTCGAATTAAAAACCAAGTCATTCTAATTTATGAAGCATTTAGTGTTCTTTTTGGCGGTATTTGTATCGTTTTCTCTTTTTGCCCAACCAACTCAAACCGTCCGTGGAAAGGTATATGACAATGAAACCAATTTCCCTTTAGCTGGGGCTCAAATTCAATTATACATCGGCGCAGATTCGGTAGCAACTTTCAAAGTTGCAGCTGACAACCAAGGTCAATTTGTGATTGAAAATGTACCAGTAGGTAAACACCGGTTGGATGCCAAATTCAGCATGTATGAATCAAAATCTACAACCATAACAGTCAACTCCGGAAAGGAAACAGTTGTTCAAATTCCACTTTCAGAGACTTATATTGAAAAAGAGGAAGTGGTTGTTTACGCACGAAAGAAAAATGAAGTCATCAATGAAATGGCTGTTATTTCCGCTCAAAAATTCAGTGTGGAAGAAACCAATCGCTATGCGGGATCCCGCTTTGATCCGGCTCGTATGGCTTCGAATTTTGCCGGAGTACAAGGTGCGGATGATTCAAGAAATGACATTGTCATTAGGGGTAATTCACCTTTAGGAGTAGTCTGGAAAGTAGAAGGAATTGATATCCCGAATCCGTCTCACTTTGCAATTTCAGGAAGTACAGGTGGACCTGTTTCTATTTTGAACAATAAATTATTGGCCAATTCCGATTTCTTTATGAGTGCATTTCCAGCGCAATACGGAAACAGTACTTCAGGTGTTTTTGATTTGAAATTACGGAACGGTAATGAGAATAAACATGAGTTGACCGGGCAATTTGGTTTTCTGGGAACTGAGTTCGTAGCAGAAGGTCCATTGGGTAAAAACAAGCGTTGCAGTTATTTGATGATGGGACGTTATTCAACTTTGAGTTTGTTTCAAAAAATGAATATTAAAATTGGTACGGATGCTGTGCCGGTGTATGGTGATTTCTCATTCAAATTTAATTGGGCCTTGAAAAAAGGAGGTTCCTTGTCATGGTTCGGAATCGGAGGAAAGAGTAATATTGCGATCATGATTTCTCAGGAGAAAAAATACACTACAGATTTGTACGGTGAAGGAGATAGAGATCAATATTTTGGGACCTCGATGGGAGTTACAGGATTGGTTTACAAGAAATCGCTGAATGAAAAAACCTTTATTACATCGACGCTTGCACTGAGTTATGAAGAGCAACATGCCAATCACAATATTTTATCACGTCACCTAGATCCGACCGGGACAAACATCATTGTTGATTCCATAAATCCATTGATGGGCTATTTTTTCAGAACGACAAAGGGTTCTGGATTTTTCAGCGTCAATCACAAGATAAATAAAGCTCATTTGATCAAGGCAGGGATCAATGTTGATGGATATTATTTCAATCAAATGGATACAGTGAGAATCAATTACCAGTTCAAGAATCGCTGGAATTTCCAGGGAATGGCAATGTTGATTCAACCGTTTGTTCAATGGAAATGGAGAGCAACGGAAAAGATGGATGTTACAGCCGGACTTCACAGTCAGTATTTTTCATTGAGTAATAGTGTTAGTTATGTGGAACCAAGGGTAGGATGGAAGCTTCGCATGAAAAAAGATCAATCCGTATTCGCCGGTGGAGGTATGCACAGTCAGACTCAACCGATGTACACGTATACATATCATCTACCTGGTACAACCAACATGCAGAACAAAAACATGGGATTCACTAGGAGTATCCATTCCGGAGTTGGTTATGAAAAAGCATTTAAAAACAAATTGAATGTTCGAACCGAGGCTTATTATCAGTACTTATATGATATTCCTGTAACTACTGGTCCATCTTCATTTTCAATGATCAATGTCGGAAGTGGATTTGCCCGTTTCTTCGGTGATTCATTGCTGAAAAATACAGGAACAGGGTATAATTACGGTTTAGA
>CAIUKX010000057.1 GCA_903899795.1 uncultured Flavobacteriales bacterium | reverse complement strand
CTTTGAGCAGCAAGCGTACCGTTTTGAATCCGTATATATTTCAAATCAGCACCCAGGGTTTCCATATTGGACACCAGGCGTTGATTGTCTTTTTTCAAATTTCTATTGCTTGTCCAAAGCATCCATATTGCGAATATGATTGCGATGACCAGCAGTATGTTTTGAACTTTTTTGTTGTTTAGAAACGCTAGTATATTCATCTTTTGAGGGTCTAGTGGTTTGCGACCATATATAGGCCGTTAAAATTGTCATGATGCCTGCAATGCTTGCTGTGGCAACTGTTTCCATTTTTGATAATAGAGACAGTAAGGTTACCAGCGCTAAAAATGCAGCTGTTATAAGCGTTAGTTTCAATCGGGTTTGTGTGTTCATTTTTATTTATGTTTAAGTACAGTTAGTATATTCATCTAATAGTTGTTTTTGGTATCGGCATCTGTTTCGTGTGCATTTGATAAAACGGTAATCCTTGCATACACAATCTTTTCTCATTTTGGTATGCTTCCAACAAGTACAATAGTTTAACTGACATTTTTTGCAGCAACTACTGTGGACTGGATTCACCACCACCACACTAACAGCGGAGCTTATGCGATACACTTCGCTCCCCATTATTATTTCATCATTTATCTTATCTCCTAAAAATTCGAGCAGGTCTTTTATACCGAAGTTTTTTGTTTCCCCTGTTCGCAATTGCTTTAGCGTAAACTCCATGCTCTACTATTTTAACCAGTTTTTATAAATGTACCTGCCTGCTAAAAACAGTAAGGCAGCAGCTCCTAAGCTGAATCCTCCTCTGACAAGAAGACTTTTTTTTTGGCGATGTCTAGTATGTTTTCATAAATGGAAATAATCCCTTTCATGTAAGCATTTCGGTCGTCACCGTTTTGTTCCGATATGTACGGACTGTGCGCAATCTTATCAGCATAGGCTTTGTAGTCATTTGCCGAAGCATGTGCAGCTTTGTAATTACTGGCAATCAACCGAGCAAAATCATAAAAGCTATCCTGTGCACTGGTATAGGTTCTGAATTTTAGTTTGTATTGGTTCTGCGCCTGGTACACGCCACCTTTCCAAAATTCATTGGGCTTTCCTGCGGCTGTAATACCAAAGAAATTATTGTGTTTGGAAGAAAGTGAAGACGTTCCCCAAGCACTCTCGTAAGCACCCTGTGATAGAATTACCAACGGATCCATTTTGAATCGTTCACCTGCTTTCTTAGCAAGTGGGTAATTATTGATAACGTAGTTTTCTGTTTTTGTACTCATGGTTATTGTTGTAAAATGATGTAACGACCGTCAACCCAACGAAGCGTATTGTCAACGGTTTTGAATTGCATGAATTGATTTTCTCCTGTATCCATGGACATAATAAGTTGCCCGAGCACCATATTTGGTTGGGCATAATTTATGGTTACCATGCGGTCGTTTAAAACAGGTGTGAGCACTTTGGTTAATAGCCTTGGCATAGGGAGCCCTTTAAGGGTGAAATAGTCTGTTGGCTTCATCCACCCCACAAGGCTCATCGTTGCTGGATATGCATCAAACATGTTTTTGTAATACGGAAATATATCAACGTAGTTTATCGAGCTTGAAACCCAATAACTCACACGTTGTTTGTTTTTTTGTTTTAGACTAGCTGGCGCTTTTGCACCATTAATCACATAGGCTACTTCAATAAATTTCACATTGTTTACTTCATCGAATGCCTGTCTGCCAGTGGCATAGCCCAGGAATTCACCTGGCTTTGCAAGGCGAATAATATTTTTGTTGGAGAACATTTCGTAAATGCGACCGTGATTGGTTGCATCAGGCGAAGTTCTTAGATACACCTCTTTTTTTGTCACTACCAGTTGATTGGCTTTGGCATATTGCACAGGTGCAGTTCCGCCATTAGAAACATCTTTGCTTTGATTGCCGCTGATAATGGTTAAGAATTTCTGATAATCGGAAGTCGATAATTCATTTTGTAAATCATCGAGTAAATTATTTTGATACAAATTTTTATAGGCAGTTCCTACGCTATCCAATTTGGTAATGGTTTTAGCAGTGTCTAAAACACTACTGGTATTGGTTGTATCAAAGCTCATCATCCAACTTATCCCTGAAGGGTTCATTGCAGAGCGTAAAGCCATTGCTTGTCTTACTTCGGGACTGTCATCGGCTTTTGTTTGCGTGTCTTTTTTATTGATACCGTCAATGATTTTTTTACCCAAACGGTAGGTTATGTAAATACCACCAAGCACGAGAATACCGTTCACAATCTTAGACTGATTGCTTTGCACTACCTGAATTATTTTTTCTTTTGTACCTGGCATAGCTCTAGTTTTTACAACATGCTTTTTATTTTTAGTTTCACCAGTGGTATTTCTAATTTTTTAGAAATAACCACTAATTCCTGTGCCTTAAAATTGTCGGCAATGGATTGCAATGCTTTTTGTACATGCCTTGCTTCCTGGTCACTAGCGACCTTTACTTGAATTAATACATCTTGATGCGCCATGTCTATTGCGGATTGTTAGGGGTTGTTGAATTCGTTGTTGGTTGCGTAATAAAATGAAGGATGCGCTGCAAATTGCCTCTGTCTTTTTCAATTTCAGTCAGCAGCAAATACATAGTTCCTAGCTCTTGATTGGTCATGGTATTGCAAAACGCACTTATCATTTCCAATATCGTATCACGTTGTCCATCACCCTGGTCTTGCGTGTCGGGCTTTGGCGTGGCAATGCCTTTATCAGTTTCACCATTACCAGCCAAAAAGTTCATGGCTGTTCCAATAGGTGAATTGGTGAAAAACTTTGCTAGTCCAGGTAGCGCCATGCCAATAATATTGGTATAGTATTCTACTTGCTTTTTAGCATCCAAACTATTTTGCATGTCCTGCATCTGAAACTCAAGCTCTTCGTTTAGTGCTTGTAGTCTAGTTAGTTCAGAGCTCATGCGCTCCAACTCTTTACTGCGTTCCATTTCCGAAAACTTGCGATGTACCAGGTCATTTACTTCCGCTTCGCCAAGTCCTGCATATCCATTAAACGGCTTTTGAATTTCATCATCTACATCATGCCACTCAAAAGTCTTTGACCATATCAACAGGTTATTGTCCTGGTCTTTGAATTCCACTTTTACTTTGTCGGGGTTTTCAGATTTATCATAGCTGCGTACCAGGGCAGAGAAGTTCTCAACTGCTGCCTGGTCAATACCGTTGAGCTTTTTACCATTGCGATAAAAAACAGCATTGAACACCACATGGTTATGCCCTTGCTTGGGAAAGGTTTTAATCATCTTTTGACTAACCTCTATAACATGATATATTTTTTTCTTACTCACTCCTTGACTATTTGTATGAATTCTAATATTGGATATTCTTGTACTTCATTTGGAAGCTCAATGGCAATTAGTCCACTAAATTCTTCCATGGCAACCAGCGTTTTTTGACTGAGTGCAATTTCAATACTATTGGTATCTGAAATAATTCGTGTGCCGATAGGAAGTGCACTGGCATTGGTAAGTAGTAAATACTCATTGTATGCAGGTACTTCATAATAGCTTACGCCAGGCTTTGTTACAACATTGGTAAACCGTTGTAATTCAATTCCAACTTCACGTTGCTTGAGCTGTTGATGAATAAATACTAATTGGTCATACATAACTGGTCTTGATTTTCTTGTTCAGTTGTGATGGATTGTTCTACTTCATCATCCATTGTGGTTTCATCTTGAAAAATAAATTCCGAGCGAAGCCAAGGATTAACAGGAATGTCTTGCTTGAATACCGATTGAATTTTAGGATCAATTGGTTTGAAATTTTCAGCAACACATCTCAAGTACAGACTAACCGTATAGGGTGAAAATTCTTTTTCCTCCATGGTGTCTATGTAAACGCCTACCAACAATTGTCCTGGTTTTAGTGCTACATCAAGTGACTGATAACCGAAAGGTTCTTCTAGTGCATAAATGGCTTGAACGCTAACTGGCGCAACAAGTTTTTCATGCTTTAAACTATTGAACGATGCCGTTATCCAGCCAATTTCAGCCATGCAGTGTTCGGAATTAATTCCTTTTACATGCTTCACTAAAAAACCAGTGCAACGTTTTAAATACGTTGGTATCTTGTGTTGAAAGTGTACAATTTGCTTTGGGCTCTCAACCTTTATTTGAATGATATTGTAGCGCGTATTTACCATGGCTTAGCTTATTTGTCATTGCAAAGCCATAAATAAATTTTTGCTTCATACGGATAACCGTAAGGCAAGTTTACTTTTTTACCACCACCATCAATAATTGGTTCACAGCCATCGGTCAATTTACCTTCCAGGGTGCTGCCACCAGCGTCCAGGTGCTCTTCAAAAAAAAAGAATTTTTTATTCGGAGCCACCTGGTTGCCGCTAGTAAGTAACTTTACTTCGTGTAATTCTTCAAAGACCTCTTGGTTATTTACTTTTAAGCCCAGCGCAGTTCCAGGAATCAATTTGCCTTTAGGCAACGACACGTAAATGCCACGGATGCGGCTGTATTGTTTGTCGGTTTGTGCATTGATGCGAACAGCGTCTCCTGGTGCAGCAATTCGCACTCTGATTTGCTGAAACTTATGGTTCTTCATGGTAAATAATGATTAAAAATTAGGACTTGATTACAGCAGTACCTCTTAAAATTGCTTTCAAATACGTATTGGTTGGTGCATTGTTAGCCCACTCAATATTCAACTCAATGCTTTGTTGGTCACGGATAATTTTTGGATTGTCCAGGATGAATAATCCTTTGAACGTATCCTTACCACTGGTTTGAAAAACTTCGCATGAAGTGTTTGGAACTAGCACAGTTCCGTTTGCTTTGAACTCAAATTCTCCGTTACGCAAGTAATCAGGAACGATGTCAAAGTTTACACTTCCAGGATTGTTTTCTTTGTCCGCAGTACCGCCCAATAAATGGATGCCATACAAAAGGAAGTAATTTCCTTTTTCTAATTTACCACTAGAGATGTTGCTAGAGCCCACCACCTTGTTGTCGTCATCCTTAAACATTTTAATGACTTTAGAGCCACTAATAGTTTTTACCACGTAGTAAGCTGTGTCAACAGCTTGTAAGCTTTGATTGGCTAATCCAATTTGTATTTCTTTTGGTAACATAGAAATACGTTTTTCAAACTCTGCACGAGAGCGTGAACCTGTGGCTGCTGCCACTGCTTTTGATTGCGTTTGCATTTTGCGAAACAATTTCTTTCTGTCATTAGGCCCACTAAGGTCTATGGCTTGCAAAAAGTCGTCTTCCGACATTGCTCCAAGTAAATTGTACTCACTGTTTTCGATTTGTCCGAGCGTTAACATTTTTTAGAATTTTTAGATTGTTATTAATTAAATGATTTCGATGTATGAAAGGTCTTCCTCAGCAATTCCTTCCACGTTGCTTGCATAGTCTTCAGGATTGAATGAAGTTGGAGATGAAAGCGCTGGCAAGTCTGGGTTGTAGCGTTCAATAGATAAGTTCATCGGTTCACGGTACACGGCAGGTTCCCCCAATCCGTCAATGCCCGACATATTAAAGTCTGAAAGTCCAGCTAGTAAATCTTTTTTCAGAAATACTTTTACACCTGATAACATACCAACTATTGTATTAGATGCAAAAGATTTATCCAAAAGGTCTTTCTGAAGTTCCTTAAAGTTCTCAGCAAACCATTTCTTAG
>CAIUKX010000056.1 GCA_903899795.1 uncultured Flavobacteriales bacterium | reverse complement strand
TCAACAATAATAGTTGATTCAGAAAGGAGATACCGAACAAAAAACTCAAATTCAAAAGGGTAATTCTTCAGACTTTCTTCGTCAAATTTTAATCTGTATTCAATACATTGATCTGAAATTTTTACAACTTCTAAATTAGAGTTATTCCGAATAAAACCATGCTTTGGAACTGTATATTTTTCTCCTTTGAAAAAAAAATATCCGTTTTTCAAACAACCAATGATCGGAAAAAGAACTGGTGCGTGACTCCCCCAAATTTCAGGATCACCGTTCCACATATATTCTTTTCCATGCTCTAGCGAAACAACACTGCACAATTCAGCACCTTTGTCCTGAATACGTATCGTCAAAAACTCGTTTTGAAGATTGTGAAAACTCACTACTCTTCCGTTGGATGCAACAATCCTTCAACTGTACTACTGGAAACAAAGTGATAATGTGGTTTTGCTTTCACAAAAACAGCTTGTGCCCATTCTTTATCTTCCGGATATTTTGCTAAAGTTGAGTAGATTGGTGCTAAAAATTTACGTCGACCGACTTTCAACAAGAATTTCTCCATATCCGGACGAATATCTTTGTAACCACTGTTGATCCCTAACACATACCATTCCGTCATGATTTCAGCATTCCCACAACCTTTGAAATTCAAATGCTCATCCAACTTTCTCATCAACTCGGGATTCATTTTTGCAGGAAGTCTTCGGATAAATGCTAACCATTCTTGCGTAATGTATTTATCACGTGTGATTTTGTTCTTTTTCTTTTTCACTTTGAAAATATCTTTTCCTTGTGCAAAGTCATCCGCCAGTTTTTGTACGACTTCAAATCTCGGCGAAACAATTTTCACACAATTCTTCGGAATTCCTTCTTTGTACAACCATTCTTTGGTATTGAAACTAATGTGATTCGGTTTCAATAACTGTTTATTCAAAAAGTCCTCAAAACGCTCTGTCGTGATCGTATGGAATGCATAACTTTTGAAATAAGAATTCATGAATTTATCGAATAATTCTCTTCCTACTTTTTGCTCCAGTGTTTTCAAAAAGAATGCTCCCTTCACATAAGCAATGGAAGTCATTCCATCGTCTGGATTTCTACCTTTCAATGACAATTTCAAATGCGTATCTTCCGGAAATTTCCCTTTTCTGATTTCTGAAATTTCTGCTTCCAATTCCTGAAATTCAATCAACGCTAAAATATCAGAAATCTCTTTTCCATAGATTTCTTCCATGATTCTTCCCTCGAAATAAACCGTAAAACCTTCATTCAACCAGAAATCATCCCAAGTAGCATTCGTCACCAAGTTACCTGACCATGAGTGTGCCAATTCGTGCGCAACTACAGAAACCATACTTCTGTCACCAGCCAATAATGTAGGACTGGCAAATGTCAAACGTGGATTTTCCATTCCGCCGAAAGGAAACGAATAAGGAAGAATAATCAAATCATATTGATCCCATTGGTATTTACCATAAATTTTTTCAGCTGCATGAATCATCTTTGGAAGATCCACAAATTCGTACGCACATGCAGGAATCAATTCTGGTTCAGAATAAACGCCACAATTTTTTCCTAATTTCTTATATTTCAAATTACCAACTGCCAGAGCAATCAAGTAACTCGGAATTGGTTGTTTCATTTCAAAATGATACTCACCTGTTTCATTCTTTTCTTTCGGATTTTCAGCACTCATTAATGCCATTAAGTCCTTCGGAACTTTTACATTCGCCGAATACGTGATTCGGTTGGATGGCACATCCTGCACAGGAATCCATGAACGTGTCAAAATAGCTTCTCCCTGCGTGTACATATATGGAAATTTCTTTCCTTCTGTTAGTTCAGGAGATAACCAATCCAAAGCTTCCGTTTTCTCAGTTGTTTTGTAATAGATATTGACATATTTCGTAGTCGGTTCTACTTTTACACAAAGCGGCTGTCCCAATAATTCATTGTCAGTTCCGATAATAAAATCTGTTTCCTTCTCATTATCCTTACCCAACGTGACTTTCTGAATGTCCAAACCTTTGATATCAAAAATGGCAGTATCAGTTCCTTTATTTTCCATTTCATGGCGAGCCACACCATAAATTGTTTTGTTGTCAAAATTGACGTCCAAATCCAAATCCAAATGAATTGTTCTGATTTTTTCAATATTGGAATAACTGTGCCCATCCTTTATCAGGGTAGTATCTATTTGGCTAACAATCACTTCACTGTTTTCAGATTCCTGACTACAAGATCCGATAAATAAAGACACTATTAAAGCAACTAAAAAGAGAGATAAAAATTTCATCATTTATATTAAGTAGATAATAATTTAGAATACAAGCAAAATTAAAATAATATTGCTGAAAACAATAGAAAATGGGATGAATGAAACCTTCTAAGTTGGGATTCCTACCCTTTTTTTTCCTTAGAAAGATGTTTAATCACTTCAGCAGCTCCCATTAAACCGAAAAGAGCAGGCATATAACTCACTGTGCCATAGAATGATTTCTTAAAATTACTCCCATCGGTAAGTTTGAGAGATGAAGGAATTTGTAACTCAGATGAAAAGACTGCCTTGATTGAATCGAAATGAATTTTTTCTCTTTTCAAACGTTTTTTTAGATGAGCGGCTAATTTACAATTGTAGGTATTGGTCAATTTTGCAACTTCAACGCGACTCGGATCCATTTTACCACCTGCTCCCAAATGAGAAATCACTTTTACCTTTAAGCGCTTGCATGCTTTCAGCCATTCCAGTTTTGGTGTAACAGAATCGATACAATCCATTACATAATCGGGCTTATATTCTGCCAGTAATTCCCAAACCCTTTCCGGTAAAACAAATTCCTCAACCACATTCAACTTCACATCCGGATTAATATCCCTGATTCTTTCAGCGAGAACAACTGCTTTGTTTCTTCCGATGGTAGAATCTAGCGCGGTCAATTGACGGTTTTTATTCGTGATATCAAAAGCATCACCATCGATAAGTGTAATTGTCCCCACTCCCGCACGAGCAATGAATTCCCCAGCAAAAGAGCCTATACCTCCCAATCCGACAATCAGTACATGCGCATTTTTTAATCGATCAATTTTTTCTGCACCGAGAATTAATTCTGTCCGTTCAAGCCAATTTGCCATTTCGTAAAAGTTCTGATAAAGTTTTCTTCAATTATTTTTTCTAAAGTCGGCAAAGATATTTTTTTTATTTCGGAAACCTTTTGATAAATCTCAAAAATCGTTACATCTGCATCATCCGTTTCCAATAAAAGCTTATCATCGGGAATAGTTAAAAGTGCAGTTTGTAATTTTTTATTTGTCAGAATTGCTCCACCAATACTAATCATCAATCCCATTTTTAGCACTTCTTGTAAAATCCCAACCTTAATAAAACCATGATAAATCCAAGTTTGTCGGGGGTTGATTTTTTTCTTTATCTCTTGTATCTCATTCCAGGCCTTTACGCAATGAATAATGACCGGAAGTTGGGTTTCTTCTGCAATCCTGATTTGTCGCGAAAAAACTTCGATCTGGAGACTCAACTCCGGACCTTTTAGCTTGTCCAAACCGATTTCCCCTATGGCAAGACAGTTTTTTTTTCGGGCATTCTGTTCAATTACTAAAAAGTTATCCTCAATCAATTCGGCTTGCCAGGGATGGATACCGATGGAAAAAACAGAGTTACAAACCTGCTGTAAACCAATATTTAGTATAGAAATATTTTGGGTTTCCGCAAAATGCGTATGACAATTATACAGTGTTTTCAACAATTAACATTTTTTTACAATTGCATAAAGTAAAATAAAATTTCTATTTTCACGCACTCTTTAACAAACATTAGTAAATGGATACTGAAAATACATTAATTGATCAAAACGAAACAAATTCGTTGATTGAACGAATTGAAGCTCAAGGTACAATACTAGGTCACCCAAAAGGACTCTTTTTATTATTCTTTACTGAAATGTGGGAACGTTTCAGTTACTACGGAATGAGAGGGATTTTAATTTTGTATATGACAAAATTATGGGCGGAAAATGGTTTAAATATTCCTGAAAAAGATGCTGCACTTATTTACGGATTTTTTACTGGGTTTGTATACTTCACACCGTTAATAGGTGGTTGGTTAGCAGATCGTTTCATAGGACAACGTAAGGCGATCACAATAGGAGGTATTACCATGTTTTTGGGACAACTGGTATTATTTATAATGAACACTCAAATTGGTTTAGCAATAGGTTTAGTATTATTGATTATTGGAAATGGTTTTTTTAAACCTAATATTTCTACATTAGTTGGAAAACTATATCGACCTAATGATAGTCGCAGAGACTCTGCCTTTTCTATATTTTATATGGGAATTAATCTTGGAGCACTCTTAGCACCTTTACTAATTGGATTGTTGGCAGAAGACTGGTTTGCGGTGAAAGGTGTTGATGCAGAAGGAGCTCCAATCGTACTTAGTTATGGATTTAAATATGGCTTCTTAGCTGCAGCTATTGGCATGGCTTTAGGACAGATCTTTTTCAATTTATTAGCTAAAAAATATTTACTTGAAATTGGTGAAAAACCTGCAAAACTTACCTCAGATCAAAAAGATCAGGCAATCGTAGATGCTAATAACGTTTCGCCGGAAGACAAAAAAGTTGAAAAACAAAGAATTACTGTGATTTTTATTCTTACGTTTTTCGTCATCTTTTTCTGGGCTGGATTCGAACAAGCTGGATCTTCAATGACCTTGTATACCGATAAGTACATTAACCGAAATCTTTTTGGTTGGGAAATCCCAACGACATTCTTTCAGTCAGTGAACCCATTGTTGATTGTTGTTTTAGCTCCAATTTTTGTGTGGTTTTGGAGTTCTAAATTTGGAAAGCAACTCTCTACTCCTGTTAAAATGAGTTTAGGTATGATCTTATTAGGAATCGGATTCTTATTTATGCTAATGGCTACCTATAGCGTACATGTATCCGGAAGTGGTGATAAAGAAGTTGTCGTACAAAAAGCAGCATTGATTTGGTTGATCATGACTTATTTCTTCCACACCATTGGAGAATTGTGTCTGTCTCCAGTTGGGCTATCCATGATTACAAAATTAGCTCCTGTCCGACTTGCTTCATTGCTAATGGGAGTATGGATGATGGCTACATTTGTAGCAAATATTATTGGTGGATTTATAGCATCATATGTTGAAAAATTGGGTGCTGGAACTATTTTTAGCTCAATCGCTATATTTGTAATTGTTCTAGGGCTTTTGATGTTACTGGTTACAAAACGACTTTCTAGAATGATGCATGGAATAAAATAATTAACAACAGTAAAATCTAAAAAGCAGTCCTAACGGTCTGCTTTTTTACTTTAAATAAAAATTTATGAATACTGAAAAAGAATATACATTAGAATCTATTCAAAATTTTGAAGGTAAATACCCTAAACAGTTGTGGATATTATTCTTGGT
>CAIUKX010000055.1 GCA_903899795.1 uncultured Flavobacteriales bacterium | reverse complement strand
TTTTAGAGTCTATATCTGGAAATCTTTATAATCCTACTGACTTTAATAGAAGATTTACCTATCTACAGTCAAGGTCTTACCTCTTTAAGCCAGCGATCTTACGTCTTTTCCCAGAGTTTTTCCTATATTTATCGCTCGTTAATACATTCAATAATGAAAAAAATTCTTCTGTTTCTTTTCTTGACTTCGATTACAACAACCTTCTCTCAAAAAAAAGTAATCGATCATACAGTCTACAACGATTGGAAAAAAATTGAATCCCAGATCATCTCAAAGGATGGAAATTTTGTTTCTTACATCACAAAACCTCATCGCGGTGATGGTTATGTATACATTTATAACATCAAAAAAGCAAAATTGGATTCCATTCCAAGGGGTTACAAGCACCAATTTTCCGGCAACAGTAATTTCCTTGTGTTTAAAATTTCAGCTGGTTTCGATACACTTCGTTCCTGTGAATTAAAAAAAATAGATAAAGAAAAATGGCCGAAAGACAGCTTGGGAATTTATCTTTTGGAAAGTGATTCCCTGATTAAAATTCCAAGTGTAAAAAACTTTTCCTTGCCCGATGAAGGAGATTGGATTACCTACACAGTAGAATCAAATTCACTAAAACTCAACCCGACAAAAGAGAAAAAGAAACTGTTCGGAGGGAAGAAGAAAAAACCATCCGAAGAGGAATACAAATCAGATGGGAAATTATTTACAGCGTATAATCCCATCACCCATAAAAAACACCAACACAAAGATGTAACGGATTTCATTGTGTCCAATAAAGGACAATATGTTGCATTGACTCTTCACAAAAAAGAAAAGAAAATCAATACATATCAACTCGCCATTTTTGATATTAATTCTGGTAATTTTAACATTGAATCAACCAAGAAATCGAGTATCAATTCCTTTGTTTTTAACCATTCGGAATCTTCTCTTGCTTTTCTTTCAACTTCTGACACTGCTAAAAACAAGCAATATGAATTGGTTTTATATGATATTCCCAACAAAAAATGGAATGTCTTGGCCGATACAACAACAACTTCCATTCCACTGAAAAAAGGAGTCAGTGAACACAGAGCTCCGGTTTTTTCAGAAAACGATACCGATTTATTTTTTGGAGTATCAAACCGACCGAAAAAAGAGGTAAAAGATACTTTACTGGAATCTGAAAAAGCTAAATTGGATCTTTGGCATTACGAAGACAAACGGCTACAGCCTCAGCAATTGGTCGAACTGAAAAATGATCAGAAAAAAAATGATCTGTATGTAATCCACCTAGCAGACAAAAAATTTGTTCAACTTTCCAACGATACACTCCGAATTCATCTTCCGGAAAAACCAAAGGGCAACTATCTATTTGCAACTAGCAGAGAATTGTATCAGGGAACTTATAATTGGACTTCCCCCAATTTAGAAGACCACTATCGCGTTACGATCGCCGATGGGAAAATTGAGCCTTTGAAAAAAGCTGTCGGTTTTGGTGGTGAACTTTCTCCTTCAGGAAATTGGTATACCTACTTCAAAGGCGAAGAGGGGGATTATTATCTCATGAATGTGACTTCAAAACAAGAAACATGTATGACCTGCTCCCGCAAAGATGTCCGTTGGGAAATCGATGTAAACGGAATGCCAGAATTGGCAGGGCCGCATGGAATCATTGGCTGGTTAAAAGGAGAAGATCAAATCATGATTCAATCGGAATATGACATATCGAATTATTTCATCAGTCAAAAAAAACTGACTTCTTATACCAATGAAGAAGGAAAAGATGCCAAAGTTCGCTTGTCCATCCATAATTGGGAGCGTGATAGTAGTTACCTCGATCCGAAAAATTGTGTCATTCAGGGATTTGATGAAAATACAAAAGGAAAAGCATTATACGACCTCGAAAATCACGAAGGCCATACCGATCTTGTAAAAAGATATTACGTCGATAATGCAATCATTACTTTTGAAAGATCCGAAAACGGAAAGATGATTTTATTCCGAAAAGGTTCCGTAAAAGATTACCCTGAATTGTTTATCATGTCAAACAATTTTGATAATGAAAAAAGAATTTCTGTTACAAATCCACAACAATCACAATACAATTGGTCGACCGTTGAATTAGTCAAATGGACCAGTTACGATGGAATTCCATTGGAAGGATTGGTTTACAAACCGGAAAATTTTGATCCCAACAAAAGTTACCCAATGCTGGTTTATTACTACGAATTACACAGCGATGATCTGCACAGTCATTATGCCCCGAAACCAACTGCATCTGTTATTCATCCGACTGAATACGCTTCTGCTGGCTATATCGTTTTCATGCCGGATATCCGTTACAAAGAAGGTCATCCAGCCAAATCAGCCTACGACTGTATCATGAGCGGAACGGATCATGTCTTGAAATTATACCCGAACATCGATTCAAAAAAATTGGGACTTCAAGGTCAAAGTTGGGGAGGATATCAAACGGCACAGTTGATCACCATGACGAAACGATATGCTGCAGCAATGGCCGGAGCACCCGTATCAAATATGTTTTCAGCTTACGGTGGAATTCGCTGGGGAACCGGTTTGAATCGTCAGTTTCAATACGAAAAACAACAAAGCAGAATCGGTAAAACCATTTGGGAAGCACCTGAATTGTACATTGAAAATTCACCATTGTTTCAAGTACCGAAAATTTCAACCCCACTACTGATTATGTCAAACGACCAGGATGGCGCCGTTCCTTGGTACCAGGGAATTGAACTTTTTACAGCAATGAAACGTTTGGGTAAACCTTGTTGGTTATTGAACTACAATGGCGACGATCATAATTTGATGAAAAATTCAAATCGTTTCGACTTAAGTATCCGTATGCGTCAATTCTTCGATTATTATCTGCTTGGGACTCCGGCACCTAAATGGTTAATGGATGGAATTCCTGCAACAGTAAAAGGAGAAGAATACAGACTGGAAATAAAAGACAAATAAGACAACGATTCTGACACTTTAAAAGTTGAGTATTCGTTTTTTTTATAAAAATTACTACATTTACTGACATGAAACTGAGAAAGACATTATTACTTCTATTTCTAGTACCTATTTTGGTGGTAGGGTGCTCCAAGTCTAAAAAGTTGAACAAAAGGCTAGACGGGGGTTGGACCTTGACTTCTTATCTTGGACATTCGGATATCATCACACCGTATCCGAAAAGTACGGTTTTGACTTTTAAAAAAGTAAATAATAATGGCGGTACATATGTAATTACGAATCCGGATACAACCTTTTCCGGAATTTACACCCTTCAAGCAGATTACCGAATTACTTTTAATGAGCTAATTCCCGATACAATTCAAGGAATTAATTTTGATGTAATAAAATACACCAAAACAGACCTTTCGCTAAAAGATAAGACCGGCCAAGTGTTTTTTTACACAAAAAACTAGACCTGCTTTCTTCCGATGTGTACAAAGTCGGAAAATAAATTTTCTATTTTTTCGTTCACCTTCCTTCGATTGGGAAATTATTGAATATGAAGTTTATCTGACCTTACAGATAGTTCGTTTCTTAGAATCCAACGATAAAACAAAATAATACCTTAAATTCGCGCTCGTAAAGTAAAACAGAATGGAATCAGAACACAAAGAGATTGAAAAAGAAAGACAGAATTTACTCCTCTTCATTTGGAAAAAAAGAAAGAGTTTAGCAATCGTTACAGGAATTGCTGCCGTATTGGCGATCGTTGTCTCTTTTTTAATGAAACCACTATTTCTTTCATCAGCAATTGTATTCCCTGCTGCTACCAGTACCGTTTCCTTCTCGGAACAACGAAATGCCAAAGCATCGTCTATGGATTTCGGTGAAGAGGATCAAGCAGAGCAATTGGTTCAAATTCTTCAATCATCTCGGATCCGTGATCGGGTGATCTATCAATTCGATTTGATGAAACACTATGGTATCGACTCAAAAGACCTCAATAAAAATTTCAAATTGATGAAGGAGTACAACGGTCATATCAGTTTCGTTCGTACCCGTTACGGATCTATTCAAATCGATGTTTTGGATGAAGATCCTGTACTTGCAGCTGAGATTGCCAATAAAATTGTGGATTTGATCGATACTGTGAAAAACAGCATGGTTGCTGAGCGCACACTTCCGGCATTCGAGATCAACAAACGAAAAAAAGAATTGTTGGAACTTGACTTGAAAACAGTTTTGGTTCAGTTGGACAGCTTAGCCAGTAAAGGTGTAATTTCTTTGGAAGGAAGAACAAATTTATATACTGCTTTCATCGATGCAAAATCAGGAGCTGATAGAGAGTTTTTGAAAAAACAAATTGATGTCAACCTTCTTTATGGTGCAAAATTCGATGGTTTGGAACAAATGCGGGATGAAAAAATCATCAAATTAGAGAAGTTTTTAGACTCATACGAGCAAGCAGAATCAGATGCTTACACAAATTTTACGCATAAATTCATTGTAGAACGAGCAGTTGTAGCTGATAAAAAAGACCGACCGAAACGAATGATCATGGTGCTTTTGGCAACTCTGGGAACCTTCTTCTTCATGGTTTTTCTATTGTTGATCAACGAGCGTTTCAAAGAATTGAAAAAACAAGCTTAAGTTTTGTTTCGCAAGGAAAGAATAATCCTGTTGTTGGGCGTACTATATGTCTTTCTCACGCTCTACTTTGTCTGGACGGATCAGGCATACTTTTCATTAGCATCCATCGGATTACTGGCTATCTATTTCGCCATTTATTACACTGATTATGTCTTCCTGGCACTTGCTTTCTTCACTCCCTTGTCTATCAATATTGAAGAATATACCGACAGTTTCGGATTATTTATTCCAACTGAACCACTTCTCTTTGGGATCATGGTCCTGCTCCTGATGATGCAGGTTCGCAAAGAAATTTTCCCAAAAGAAATATGGAAAAATCAAATTCTTTGGGCAGTCGCATTTTACATTTTCTGGATTTTCATCACTTCCATAACGAGCAGCTCTCCAGGTGTTTCTTTCAAATTCTTATTAGCTAGACTTTGGTTCATGGTTCCACTTCTTTTGTATGGACCTATGATCTTCCGCAAAGAAAAAAACATTAGCTTGTTCATGTGGCTTTATTCCGTCGGGATGATTATTGCTATTTTATACACGCTGATCGTCCATGCTTCGTATGGTTTCGGAGAAAAAGAGGGGCATTGGGTGATGTGGCCTTTCTTCAAGGATCACACCATCTATGGTGCTATGGTCGCCTTTACTGTCCCTATGATTTTTGGATTGTATTTTTCAAAAAAACATTCTCCGCTCATTCAAGCCGTTTTGATGAGTTTTATCGCTATAAACCTTATTGGGCTTTATTTCTCATATACGCGTGCGGCATGGTTGAGTATATTCGCAGCTGTGGGCGTTTGGGGCTTGATTCACTTCAAAATAAAATTCAGTCTTATTGCCGGAGTTACCGCCATTATCGGTTTATTTCTCTTTTTTTCATGGGATTCCATACAAATGGATATGGCGAAAAACAAATCGGAACATACGACTGAAGAATTTGGAGAACGTTTACAAAGTGCTACAAATGTAACAACCGATGCTTCAAACCTAGAAAGGCTTAATCGTTGGTCATGTGCTATCAGCATGTTTGAAGAACGACCTGTTTTCGGATTTGGTCCGGGTACTTATGCCTTTGAATATGCACGTTTCCAGGAGCCAGAAAACACAACAATTATTTCCACAAATTTTGGCGATGCAGGAAATGCACACAGTGAATATTTGGGACCAATGGCTGAAATGGGATTGATCGGACTAATTTCAGTACTATTGATTGTAGCAGCCATTTTTTACAAAGCAATTACGTTATACAACAACTGGCCTGTTGAAGAAAAAGAAATGCGGATCCTGATTCTTGCGATGATTCTTGCTTTGGTGACCTATTTTGTTCACGCCTTTCTGAATAATTTCTTAGATACTGATAAAGCAGCTGTTCCTATTTGGGGCTTCTGCGCAGCATTTATTGCTTTAGAAATGAAATTGAATCGGAAAATCAATTGATTACCTGGTTTTGTACGGGATAAATCCCCTACGATCAAACACCACCATCAATTCGATTTAACCACCTTATATGTCGTCGTTTTTCCACCAACAGTCGATTGGATAAAATAAACACCATTGATCAAAGCGGAAAGATCAAGATCAATCGTTTTGGAATCATTGATATCACTGTGAGTCAATTTTTTTTCGATGACCACTTTTCCTTCAAGATCTTTCACGCTGATCGTTTCAAGAACTTGCTCTGATGTTATCAATATCTTTCCTTGTGTCGGATTAGGAGAAATCGTAAATGAACTTGTCAATTGATCTGTTCCTTCATATGTAGTTTCATCTTTATCAACCAAAGATACCGTGATACAAATACATTTATTCGGATTAGAGCTTTCCTTAGTACTACATACCGGTAATTGTAAACTTTGTTCATCCATCCAATTCTGGTGACTAGAAACACATTGCAATGGATTCAAGGCAATATCACCAATAAAAATGGTCGAAGGAAGTTCAGGTAAACAAGTTAATTGATTGGAACCACAAGCTAAATACTCCATCTGCGAAGGCAAAATCGGCAAAGCTGTTAGTTGATTGAAATTACAGTAAAGAATCTTTAATCCTTGAGGTAATTCAGGCAGAAACGACAACTGATTAACCGCACAACTCAATTCTTCCAAAGAGGCTGGTAAAACCGGCAAACTTTTCAATTGATTCATACTGCAATCCAATCGCTTTAATTTAGCCGAAAGAGTTGGAAGCTGAAGAAGGTTGTTTTCGAGACATTCCAATGATTCCAAATTAGAAAAATATTGAATTCCTTCCACCGAGTTGATTTGTAAACCATTGAGGGAGAGTTCGAAAGTGTTTTGTACTTCAGCACATGAAACATCAATCTGATTTCCCTTCATACAAGATGGAAATTTTTCAGACAAAAAGCGTGTAAAATTAATATCCTGAATTGTGATATAATTTTGGGCATTTCCACTGAAAGAAACCAAAAAGCTTATGAATACTAATCTCCAGATCATTTTTCCTAGCTTAAAAGTAGGTATAAACGACCGTTGATTATGAACAATTTTCAAAATGGTTAAACCACGCTTTGTTAATATCTTTCGAATTCTTCTGGAATTTTAACCTGAACTTAATCTACTAAATTAACAGGTGTTCATTTGCAGGCATATAGAAATTAAGGTAGTATTTAACCTGACTTCTTTCTTGTTGATAAGATTTTCGGGCATAAAAAAAGGGGCTTGAAATATCAAGCCCCTTTTCATATCTCAAAAGAATTTATTTTTTGATCAATTTTTTTGTTGTTTGAGAACCGTTAGAAGAAACAGTCACGTAGTAAACTCCTGAAGTAAATGCTTCAGTGTTGATTGCTACATTATTGTGTGATCCGTTAGTCAATGTTCCTAAATTGTTTGTGTAAACTGTTTTTCCAGTCAAATCTGTAACTACAACTGAAACGTTAGATTCGTTGTTCAAGTTGAAAGTAACTTTTGTTTGGTTAGCAGCTGGATTCGGGTAAAGATTCAATCCGAAATCATTTGTGTTTTCTTTCAAACCAGCTTGATTTGCGAAATCCATACGTACCATTGGAGTATGAGTTGTGTAGAACCATGTTCCTGTTTCGTCTTTGAAGAAAGAAGTTTGTGTATCAGAAGTACCACCAGTTTTTACAACAACATCCGGAGAAGTTCCACCGTCTGTTCCGATAACAATGCAGTACGGAGTAGCTGCAGTCAAAGCAGTTGTATTTTGAAGTTCTAATCTCAACGGAGCAGTCAAATCACCTGCAACAACAACGTGATCATCAGATCTGTCAATTTCAGTAAATGCTCCAGTTCCTGGATCAATGCTGTATAGAATTCCACGAACGATAGAACTTACTGTTGTAGTATTATCTAACTCAGTGATAATTGAATACAATGTTTGGTCAGCCATAATTTCAAATACATTCCCTACTTCATAAGCCAATCCTGTATTGCTTTCTGTTGCATCCTTAACGCCATTATCACGTGCATACACATAGTTTGTTACATTGAAAGTAACAGCAGGTGCCGTAGCATTGTTTGCAGGTACATCATCAGTAGCACCTGAACCAACGTTAAAACTTACAGTTGTTGCTCCAACAGTAGCAGCTGGTGTCAATGCATTATCAACCCATATAGTATCAAACAAAGAAGAATTTACAGTTGAAGGTAAACTAGCACCTGTGTATCCAGTAGCATTAGCATGGAATACTATATCTGTTTGATCATTGATACCATTATTTTGGATAATTCCTCCGAAATCTACTGGTGCAATTTGAGTTGTAGGAATTTGGTAATAAGGCATTGTAGCCCAAGCTCCTGCAGTTGATCCCCATATTACACTGTTTTCAGCTAAATCGTAATCAGGATTTGTAGTCAATGTTACATCATCAATCATCCAACCGTAAGTAACCCATACGTTAGCATTTGAAGCTGATGCAGGATATGCAGTTGTCCAGCTGAAACGAATCCAAACAGATGTAGCACTTCCTAAAGTACTTGCCAAATTGATTGATTTTGTAGTTGGGTTTGCATAAGCGTTTCCTGGTGCTGAAGCAGATAATACTGGATGATCAGAATTATCACCAACTTTTGTCCAAGCAGTTCCATCTGTACTTACATACATTTCCTGCGCATCATTGAAACGAGCACCGTATTGTAAGAAACTCAATGTAACCTGACCTGAAGGAATAGTAACCGGAGCAGCAGTAGTTACAGTATAAGTAACATTCAAAGCTTGAGTTCCAGGGCTCTGTGTTGGATCTCCATTTTCCAATTCAGCAAAGTTTCCAGCTGAAACTGAATTGATAACGTGAGTTGTCCACCAACTTTCTTCTGTAGAATTGATGTTCCATCCGAATCCTGCAGCAGATTGTCCGCTGTTATCGATTGTCCAGTTACTCGGAGTATCAAAACCATCTGTCCAAACAAGAACTCCGGCAGATTTTTCATGTGCTAACGGACTTGCTTTACTAGTACCATTATCTTTCAATGAAAAATAACTTGCAGGCCCATCATTCAATTCATAGTTTCTTTGAGCAAAGCTACCACCTATGACAGCAAGCCCACACAATGTTAAGTAAATTTTCTTCATACTTTTTATATATATTATTAACCAAAATAAATACTTTGTGCGCAAAGATATAATGTTCAAATTGATTTTTGACAATCTTTTAATTATTTAACATCTAATCTTTTAAAAAAGGTAAATCCGTCCTAATTTGTTGTAATGTATTCTTTGAAAGAACAACCTTCATAACTTCTTCATTATAAGGCTTTATACACTCTTTATTTCCTAAAGCATCTACAAACATGCTGTTTCCGGAATAGTTTAATTTTTTTCCATCTTCACCTACTCTGTTCACCCCGATAACATACGATTGATTTTCGATAGCTCGTGCCACTAAAAGAGATTCCCAATGCAGGTTTCTTTTCTCGGGCCAGTTGGCAACATACAGAAGAACGTCATATTCGGGTGAAAGGTTGGAAGAGATTGAATTTCTGGAAATTTCTGGAAAACGGAGATCATAACAAATCTGCAACTGAATTTTCCAATCTTTATACTCTACTATTGTTTTTTGCTGACCGGATTGAAAAACACGATCTTCTCCAGCCAAACCAAAACACTTTCTCTTATCGTAAGTTTTCAGCTCTCCATTTGGATAAACAAAAACACCTCTATTGTAAAAACAATTAGTCTCCTTAAAAATCAAGGAGGTATAAATCGCCGAATTTTTATCTTTTGCTGTTTTTCGCAACCAATCCAAACCTACTGAATTCTCATATGTCTCAGCAAGTATTTCAGCATTCATTGAAAATCCAGTATGAAACATTTCAGGCAAAATAATCAAATCCATTCCGGAATGATCTGTCAATAAACGATCATAGTTATCGAAGTTTGCCCTTTTATCTTCCCATTTTTGATCGGCTTGAACTAATAGAATTTTTAAATCCTGCATAATTTTTCTGCTGCTTTAGTAAGGGTTTCTGTATCTTTTGCAAAGCAAAAACGAATCAATTGCTGATCTTTTCCATCGGAATTGAATACCGACATCGGAATTGTTGCAACACCGTGTTCATACACCAATCGTTTGGTAAATTCCAAATCACTTTCTTTAGAAATAGATGTATAGGAAGCCACCTGAAAATAAGATCCTTCACTTGGAAGTAATTCAAACCTGCTCTCCTTGATCAATGCTCTGAATAAATCTCTCTTATCCTGATAAAATGACCCCAACTCATCAACATTCACATGATCAAGATATTGGGAAAGGGTTACTTGTGCAACACTGTTGACACAAAACACCAAAAACTGATGTACCTTTTTGATCTCGTTCATCAAAGATTCCGGAGCGACCAGATAGCCTATTTTCCAACCAGTGATATGAAACGTCTTCCCAAAAGAAGAAACGATAATTGATTTATCGCATAACTTAATTCGGGTATTGACTGAAATATGTTTTTGTTCAAATGTTATATACTCGTAAACTTCATCGGAAAGCAACAATACAGATGGATATTTGTCTAAAATTGCTTCCAGTTGATCCAAATCCGTAGCTTGTAAAATTCTTCCTGAAGGATTATGAGGATTATTAACAATGATCATCACAGTTTTAGCTGTAAAAGCTGCTTCGATTTTTGTCCAGTCCGGCGTAAAGTCATCGCTCAACGGAATTCGAATGGGAATTCCACCAGCGAGAAGGACAGCTGGTTCGTAACAATCGTAACTTGGATCAAGTATAATAACCTCTTGACCTACAGAAACAAAAGCCTGAATCGCAGTAAAAATTCCCTGCGTAGCTCCTGCAGTAATCAGTAATTCGGTTTGAGCTGTGATGTCCCTATGATAAGATTGTTTGATTTGAACACCAATCTTTTCCAACAAAGGAGGATATCCGGCCATCGGTAAATATTGGTGAACAGACTCAGTTGCAACCGACTTTAGGATCTCTGTCAGTTTTTCATCAACCGGAAAATTCGGAAACCCCTGCGACAAATTAATCGCATTATACTCAGACGCCAATTTTGACATTACTGTAAATATGGTCGTTCCTACGTTGGGGAGTTTGGACATTCTCATTTTTATTCGCAACCAAATATAGAAAGTTTATTTATTCAAACCTTAGCTATTTGAAGGTATCTTACAAAAGATGTATAAATGGTCGATTTCATGTTTTAAAGGGGCAAATATGCAGTATATTCCAAAATTTCTTTGTTTTTCAGGAATAAGTTCTACTTTTGGATACAATCAATGATTACTAAATATGTCAAAATACTTTTTTGCTTCCGCGTTTGTTTTCTTACTGTTCTCATGCAGTCATAAAGATGAGCAATTTTGTGATTGTCTGAAAGCCGGTGAGGAGCTAAACGAATACTCTTCCAAGTTATTTGACGAAGTAATTACTCCTGAAATCCAGAAAAAAATGCAGGAATTAAAAGCCAAAAAAACGACTGCCTGCAAAAATTACCAAAAAATGGGAGGACCCGAAATGCTTGAATTAAAAGAGAATTGCGGGAAATAAAATGTAACCATATAAACTCTAATACATGTTAGGATTAATTCTTATTTACTTTATCGGAAAACAATTTTTTGAATTGGCATTCGAATACAAAAAACCACAATGGCCATATGCAATCTTAGGAGTTGTAACTTATTATGGAAGTTTACTATTATTTGCATTTATTCTAGGAATAATTTTAGGAATTACTGGGAATGCAGACGTAGTTGAATCTAATAAATTTTTGTTTGGAATTCTTTGTATTCCAATAGGATATCTTTGCGCTTGGATATTATTGAAAGTTTTGGAGAAAAAATGGAAAAAGAATGTCGCTCAAAAAGTTACAACAACTGAATTACTAGATGACTTATAAATCGGCAATCTAATTCCCTTTTTTGAAGATATTCCCGACTTCTTTACTGATTTTTTGAATGGTCTCCACTCCTTTTGATAAAGGGGTTGTTGTGAAATCTTCGTATCCGCTGAAAATATTTTCTTCCACTTCCTGTGATGGATAAATCAATATTTGATCGTTATTTGCCTTTTCTTTTTCAAGTTTTGATAAGAAAGAAGTCAAATTTGCACTATAGGATACTGAACCTGAACGAGCTGAAACCATAATGATTAAATCTTCATTATTCGTTTTATTGTTTTCGAAAAAGTCTTCTGTTTCATCCAATTGAACAAACTCCACATTGGCAAAAATCTTTACTTTTTTGATCACCCGCACAATACCATCGTGCAATTCATGTGTCCCATGCACTTGAATTGTCGTATTCAATTCTTTTGCCAAACGTAGAATCCGCTCACACCAACTCTCGAAACTATATTCAATTTCAGCATGCGGCGGACAGATCAATACTATTTTTTCGTACGAAACCAAAGCTCTCTGCAATTGACAGAAGAAAACAGTTTTCTCACAAACATCCAGCAAGTGATCACGATCATCTCCAACTATTCTTGAAAGCAAATTTCCCGTATGACTGTCATTCAGCACAACAATTTCGGTAAACAATTCCTTCGAAACGCGGGCAATTCCGGACGATAAATTATGATCAATCGTAGTAACAACATTTACCGGAAATTCACCGTTTGAAAAGTGTTTTACTATCTCATCCATTTCTTTTCGAGAAGTCCTGATCCGTTGTTCCGCCTCCTTGTTATTCGGTAAAACACTGACAACAGAAATCGGATTCAAAACACGCTTATCGGTTATCAGCACACTCAAATCAATCAGCAGTTCATTACCTCTTAATTCATTGATGGCAATCAATAAATGTTGATTTCTGGACACTCTTTTCGTATCGGTAATATCTGAATTTTCAGCCAATTGTATCAATAATTTTTTTCCAGCATTTTCAGAAACAAAGGAAGCTACCATGCAAGTAACCAAAATCAAAACAACAGTTCCGTTTACAATTTCACTACTCAAAATTCCTTTGTCAAAACCCACTTTGATAATCGCCAATGTTGCTGCTGCATGCGCTGTACTCAAACCGAAAATCACTTGACGCTCAACACCGGTCATTCTAAAAATCAATTGTGTGACAAATGCCGCCAACCATTTACTGAACAATGCAAAAACAGTTAAAACACCTGCAACAATCAATGCTCCATGACCGCTGAGAAAAACACGGTAATCAACTACCATCCCCACAGAAATCAAGAAAAACGGGATAAAAAGTGCATTTCCGATAAAATCAATGCGATTCATCAATGCAGAAGAATGCGGAATCAGTTTATTAAGTGCAAGACCAGCTACGAAAGCTCCTATGATATGCTCAACCCCGGCCATTTCAGCCAAAAATGCAGCAAAAAAGATAACGGATAAGACAAAAATATAATGCGAAGTTTTTTCACTTTCCAGCTTACTAAAAAACCATCTGGCAATCTTTGGAATGATCCAAAACATAATCACGGTAAAAATAGCCAAAGAACTTGTCAAGCGAATCCAAAATGCCGCATCTAAATTTCCTCCAGCAGAGCTGGTAATAATGGTCAAAATAATCAATACTGCCGTATCCGTCAAAATTGTTCCTCCAACCGCTGTAGCCACCACAGAATTCTTGGAAAGTCCTAAACGACTAATAATCGGATAGGCAACCAACGTATGTGTTGCAAACATACTTGCCGTTAAAATACTTGCAGTCGCATCCAGTTTCAATCCATAAAAGCAAATCGGGTAACCCAACGCTATTGGAATAAAGAAGGTCATAAACCCAAACGTGAAACTTTTCGCCCTGTATTTCTTGAATTGCGACATATCCAACTCCAAACCGGCCATGAACATGATGTATAACAAACCTATGACAGAAAACAATTTTACAGAACCATCATCCTCTAATAACTTCGGACCTATGAGGCCTATTCCGTTGGGTCCAATGATAACTCCTGAAATAATCAATCCGATAATGGACGGAATTTTTACTTTTCTAAGTAAAATCGGGGAAAGAAGAATGATGAAAAGAATGGTTGAAAAAATCAGTACGGGATTGGTTAAAGGGAAGTGAAACTCCTCCATTAAATGTTTGAAAAAACCCTCAGTAGCTTTCGCCCCCATCCTTCTAAATCGATTAATTGAATGTAAAAGTAAGAATTTAACCCTTGATATTATGAGGAAACAAAAAAATCATATTTTGATAACCTTGATTTTTGTCCTTCTTTAGCTATGAAAAAACTATCTTTGTGCAAAAATTATCCCATGCGGTTCGAATTAACAAAAGATTTTCTGGATCAACTTCGTCTGGCAATTGTTGAAGAAAACAACACTTGGATAATTGAACACATCCACGAACTTCACTTTGCTGACATTGCCGATCTCCTCGATCAGCTGAACAATGAAGAAGCGAAATACGTCTATTTTCAGTTAAGCGAAGATGTTCAGGCCGATGTATTAATGGAACTGGAAGAAGACATTCGGGATCGATTCCTGAAATCTCTTTCATCCAAAGAAATGGCAGATCAGCTGGAGAATTTGGATTCGGATGATGCGGCTGATATTTTAGGTGAACTTCCGGAGGAAAAAATTCAGGAGGTCATTTCCCAAATGGAGGATGACGAAGCGGCTGAAGACATCGTAGAATTATTGAATTACGATGAAGATACTGCCGGAGGTTTGATGCAGAAAGAGTTTATCAAAGCTAAAATGTCCTGGCCGGTGAATCGTTGTTTGGTCGAACTGCGCCGTCAAGCTGAGAATGTTGAAAATGTTTATACTATCTACGTTGTGGATGATGCAAACCGGTTGGTTGGTTTACTTTCGTTGAAACGTTTATTATTTGCCGATATCAAAACGCACATCAGTGATTTGTATCAAAAAAAGAATATTATTTCCGTAAAAACCAACGACAGTAGTGATGACGTTGCGAAAATCATGTATAAATATGACCTCGTTTCCATTCCTGTTGTCGATTTACAAAATAAATTGGTCGGTCGCATTACGATCGATGATATCGTTGACATCATTAAAGAGCAGGCGGATAAAGATTTCCAGATGGCAACCGGTATTTCTGATAAAATTGAATCCAATTCCAGTGTCTGGCGTGTTTCACGGGCTCGGTTACCATGGTTATTGATCGGGATGCTGGGAGGAATTTTCGCAGCTAATGTCATCTCTGGATTTACAGATCAAATCAGTCACATTCCTACGTTGGCTTTGTTTATTCCGCTGATTACTGCAATGGGTGGAAATGTTGGTGTTCAATCTTCCGCGATCGTTGTACAGGCTTTGGCCAAAGGAACAGATCAGTTTGACCGGATTTTTAAACGACTGACCAAAGAAGCTTTAGTGGGTTTACTCAATGGAACTTTTTTAGCAGCTATTATTTATGGAATCGCTACGTTTTTTGGAAACGCGATCTTGGGAATGGTGGTGAGCATCTCCCTTTTTGTGGTAATCATTTTTGCAGGAATTTTCGGAACCTTGATTCCGCTGATCTTGAACAAATACAAAATCGACCCAGCTTTGGCGACAGGACCATTTGTAACTACTCTCAATGATGTACTTGGATTGTTCATCTATTTTACCGTTGGAATCCTTCTGTACTCATGAAAGTCCTCTTTTTAGATACTGTTCACGAAGTATTAGCCGATCGTTTGACGAATGCTGGATATGAGTGTATCCATGCTGAAGATCTTCCAAAGGAAGATTGTTTGAAATTAACCGAAAATACACATGGAATTGTGATCCGATCCCGATTCCCGATGGATGAAAATTTTCTAAAAGAGGCAAAGAATCTTCAATTTATTGCACGTTCAGGAGCCGGAATGGAAAATATCGATGTCGATTACTGCCTGAATCGTGGAATTACTCTATACAATTCACCAGAAGGAAATCGAAACGCAGTTGCCGAACATGCTTTGGGAATGCTCCTCTCACTAATGAATAAACTCAATACGGCTGACCAGGAAGTTAGGAAAGGAAAATGGGATCGTGAAGGATATCGGGGAATCGAACTGGATGGAAAGACAGTCGGAATTATCGGTTATGGCAACAACGGTAAGGCTTTCGCTAAGAAATTAAGAGGATTTGATGTCAATGTGATTGCGTACGATAAATACAAACAAAGCTTCGGAAGTGAATCTGTAAAAGAATGTACGCTGGATGCAATTTTGGATCAAGCCGATGTGATCAGTTTCCACATTCCTCAAAATGAAGAAACAGTCTATTTTGCAGACGAAGATTTTTTTAATCAGCTCGTAAAACCTGTTTTTCTATTGAATCTTTCCAGAGGTAAAATTGTCAAAACCGATGCTTTGGTTGCTGCAATTGAATCTGGTAAAGTGTTAGGTGCTGGTTTGGATGTACTTGAATACGAAAAAGCGAGCTTTGAATCCTTTTTTACTCAGGAATTACCTGCTTCTTTTACTTATTTATTGAACTCACCAAAAGTTATTTTGACTCCTCATGTTGGAGGTTGGACCGTTGAAAGTTATTTCAAATTGAGTAATGTTTTGGCGGATAAAATTTTAGATAATCAGGAAAATTAATCCTACAACTCCCCTATTAACTCCAAAGTTTCTTTCGAAGCAGCCTGTTCGGCCATTTTTTTGGAACTCCCAGTACCACGACCGTAATTCACTCCGTTGACTGTTGTTTGAACCGTATACAACCAATTTCCACCGTTGTTTTCCTCGGATAATACTACGAAATCCAACTTGAACTGTTTCTTCTGACTCCAAATAAATAACTTGGATTTGAAATCGATTTCTTCTTCCAAAATTCGGTTCAGATCGACATAATTTTTGAAAACATGCTGATTGATGGACGATTTTACAGCCTCGTATCCGCCATCGAGGTAGATTGCGCCCATGATCGCTTCAAAAGCATTTCCTTCAAGTGTATTTAGATTAATTGTTCTTCCTTTTTGATACCGGATGATTTCACGCAGTTCCATTTCTTCAGCAACCATAGAAAGTGTTTTCCGGCTTACTAATTTGGACTTGATTTTAGTTAAATAGCCTTCATCATCATTTGGAAAACGATGATAAACGTATTCAGCAACCACAGCATCCAAAATCGAATCGCCCAAAAATTCCATTCTTTCGTTGGATGATTCGGATTCAACATTATTACTCAATGATTTATGAGTAATTGCTTGAATAAAAAAAAATAGATTTCTCGGACGATAGCCGAATCGTTTAAGGATGAAACGTAGTAATACTAACTCATCCTTGGATTTCCTTTTCGGAAAGAATGAACCTAGCGAAAACAAATTATCCCTTGAATTTCTTAACAATGACACTGGTGTTATGTCCGCCGAATCCAAACGTATTGGACAGAGCGACATTCACAACTCTTTTTTGTGCCTTGTTAAAGGTGAAGTTCAATTTTGGATCAATTTCAGGATCGTCGGTGAAGTGATTAATTGTCGGAGGGACAATATCATTCTGCACCGCTAAGATACAGGCAACGGCTTCAATAGCACCTGCTGCACCTAATAAGTGACCAGTCATTGATTTTGTTGAACTGATATTCAGATTATAGGCATGCTCACCAAACACATCTTTAATCGCCTTCACTTCAGCAATATCCCCCAAAGGAGTTGATGTTCCATGTACATTGATATAATCTACTTCTGTCGGATCGATGTTGGCATCTTTCAATGCTTCAAGCATCGTATTTCTTGCACCCAATCCATCAGGATGTGGAGCAGTCATGTGATATGCATCTCCTGACATACCTCCACCTATTACTTCCGCATAGATTTTAGCACCTCTTTTGATTGCATGTTCATACTCTTCAAGAATAATGGCAGCTGAACCTTCACCCAAAACGAATCCATCACGCTCAGCGTCAAAAGGGCGAGACGCAGTTTCCGGAGAATCATTGCGTGTTGACAAAGCTTTTAAAGCATTGAAACCACCCAATCCCATTTGGTTGACAGCAGCTTCAGAACCACCTGTAACAAAAGCTTCAGCTTTTCCTAAACGAATGTAGTTATAGGCATCAATGATTGCGTTTGTTGCAGAAGCACAAGCGGAAACTGTTACGTAATTTGGTCCACGCAAACCGTATTTTATCGAAATATGACCGGCAGCAATATCCGCGATCATTTTAGGAATAAAAAATGGATTGAAACGTGGTGTTCCGTCTCCTGAAAAGAAGTTCTCGGATTCATCTTGGAACGTTTTTAAACCACCTACACCTGATCCCCAGATCACACCGATGCGATCCAAGTTAGGTTCAGATTCCATCAACCCAGAATCCGCCATAGCTTCCGAAGCAGAAACCATGGCGTACTGAGAAAATTGGTCTAGTTTTCTTGCTTCCTTACGGTCGATAAAGTCCTCAACGTTAAAGTTCTTTACCTCACAAGCAAAATGTGTTTTGAACAAAGAGGCATCGAATTGTTTGATTATTGCGGCACCGCTTTTACCTTGAATCAGAGATTCCCAATATTCAGAAATCGTATTTCCAATCGGTGTAAGCGCACCTAGTCCAGTAACAACAACTCTTTTTAATTCCATAAAGAATGACTTTGTTCAGCAATAATTTTTTTCTTAGTTTTTGTGTTGCTCGATGTAAGATACAGCATCCCCAACTGTTTGAATGCTTTCTGCTTGATCATCTGGAATAGCAATATTGAATTCTTTTTCAAATTCCATAATCAATTCTACTGTGTCAAGAGAATCTGCACCAAGGTCATTTGTGAAACTAGCTTCTTGTGTTACTTCGCTCTCTTCAACTCCTAATTTATCTACAATAATAGATATTACTTTCGTTTTGATTTCAGACATTTCTAATTTATTTAATGAGTTATTTGGGCACAAAGAAAAAAACTTTGAAGCGAAAAACAAAATTATTAATCATATAATTGTCAACCAACCCGTAGATATTAACCATTCATTGTTCATTTGTGCCACTTCTAAAGGGATGCAACACTATTTAGACTCAAATCTATTTTTAGCTAAAACCCATTTTTACCTGTTAATTGTATGGATTTTACATCTTTACTTTCCGTATATAGCTACTATTGAAACATTGAAGGACAAAGGATTTTCGACAATTAATCTCATTTCCCGATTTTTGACCTTTCTCTAAAAATTATACCTTTGTCCCATGACAAAAATTAGACTAGGGGTTTTTGCTTCGGGAACCGGAAGTAATGCTGTGAAAATAATGGATCATTTTTCGAATCATCCTAAGGTTGAAATCGCTTTTTTATTATCCAACAAAAGTGATGCTCCAGTTGTTAAACATAGTCGCGAAAAAGGTATAAAAACGATTGTTTTGTCGAATACAGAAGTTGATGATGGTGATCTGTTAAATCAAGTTTGTAAAGATGAAAAAACAGATTTCATCGTATTAGCTGGTTACCTTCGAAAAATTCCGGTCAAATTGATTCATCAATATCATGATCGGATCATTAATATTCACCCTTCTCTCCTTCCCCGTCATGGTGGAAAGGGAATGTATGGTAAACATGTACACGAAGCCGTTCTGAGTCACGGAGATCAAGAAGCTGGAATAAGTATTCACTTCGTCAACGAACAATTTGATGAAGGTAGAATTATTGCTCAGTTTCGTTGTTCTGTAGATTCAAGTGATACGATAGAAACGCTTCAGGCTAAAATTCAACAATTGGAACATAGTTATTTTCCTTTCGTTGTTGAAAAAACAGTGCTAAAATATGAACTATGATGAATTTTATTAATGGGTTCGACTGGGGAGAAATCTTTAAAGCTTCCATGGTTTTGTTTGCTGTGATTGATGTTGTGGGATCTGTGCCAATGATCATAAAAATCAAAGAATCAGCTGGCGAGATACATGAACTTCGTGCCAGCTTGGTTGCCTTGGGAATTATGATTGGATTCTTGATCTTAGGGGAGAATATCTTGAAATTGTTTGGCGTCACTTTAGAAGCTTTCGCTGTAGCAGGTTCGCTTATTATTTTTGCGATGTCGCTTGAAATGATTTTAGGGATCAGTTTATTCAGAGATAAATCGACAGGAAAAACTGCTAGTGTGGTTCCTCTTGCATTTCCAATCATTGCTGGAGCAGGTACAATGACTTCTTTGATTTCACTGCGTGCAGAATATGAAAACATCAATATCGTTTTCGCCATCATCATTAATGTCCTGATCGTATATCTGGTACTTCGTTCCACTCAAAAAATCGAGAATTTATTGGGAGAAGGTGGTATTGCTATTCTAAAAAAAGTATTCGGAATTATTCTTTTGGCGATTGCTGTAAAATTGTTCACAGCGAATTTACAACTGATGTTTAAGTAACGATCCAAATCATTCTATTTACCAACGGATTTTTCACAACAAATCACTCAGAAGAAAGATAGGAGGTAGAACAACTCAGTTCTGGAAGAGGAGTACTGTGTTAAGTTGTTTATTCGATTTCTTCAACTACTATAATTGTTTGATAAACAAAAGCCCAGAATTAAATAAAGGTAAACCTATAAATAATTTTTGCCATAAAAAAAGCCAGACCTTTCGATCTGGCTTCTTAAAGAAATCTTATATTCTTATTTTACTGCAACTTGTTGAGTGAAGATTGCACCTTCAGTTGAAACAGTAACCAAGTAGTTTCCTGGAGCAATACCATTTACAGGAACCGCAACTGTTTGAGCACCTGATAAGTTAGAGTATTGATTAGAAACGATTGTACGTCCTGACAAGTCAGTCAATGTAACAACATAGTTTTTATTAGAAGCTTTGAAGTCAACATTTACTACATCAGTAGCAGGATTTGGATACACTTTCATGTTCATTTCATTTGCGATTGCATTGATACCAGCATCAGCACCAGCAAGGTCAACTTCAACAGAGTTAACAACTTGTCCGCTAACTTGATCAATCAACATTGCAACAGCTCTCATGTAATCTCTGTTACTTCCTGCAGGAATTGTGTAATTGAAAGTATGTGTAGCAACTTGTCCATCAGTAATTGTAGTTGGAACAGAACCAGCTAAACCTGTGAAACCACCAATGATTGCTCTAGCAACGTGGTTGAAGTGATAAATTGTTCCATTGTACAATGGCGTAGCGTGAGGAATAACTGTTGGAAGTTGTTGGTAATCCAATCCGTGAACGTCAACCAAAACTCCAGCAGAACCACCTGATTGTTGGTTACTGTAGTAGTTGTGTTGATCGTATCCTGAAGCATTTCCTACTACTGAATCCTCAACAATAGCAACTGCCAATCTGTAGTTAGCATTAGCAAATACCGTTCTGAAAGTTGTAGAAACATCAATGTTAACTGTAGATCCTGTTCCTGAAGCAACTGCAGTCATACCTGCAGGTATCGGTAAATTTTTTCTATCATTGTAGTAAGTTTCAAACTGAGTGTTACCAACGTCAGCACCTAGAACAGCTCTATCAACGTTAGCACCTGGGAAACCAGATAATGTTGCTGCATTTCCTGCATCGTATTCAGTAACTGTCATTGGGTCACCGTTGTGAACTGCTATTCCGATGAAATCCGGATGATTTAAATGCATATATTCCATTGCAACTGCACCTCTTACACAGTATCCACACCATGTACCTGTACCTTCTTCGATAACAACATGTTTTGTTGAAGCAGCACTAAGTGTATTGAAAGGCGCTGCACCTGCATTGTTTGCTGTATTTGGGTCAGTTCCACCGTTTACTTGAGTAATTGTTACTGCAATATTTTTCTCAACTACAGTGCTGTAATTTACAGCTGTTGGGTGAGTAATTGTTGCTGTAGCACCTGAAGCAATATTGCAAGAGATTGTTTGTGAGTGCGAAGTACCATCATTCCAGTCCATTGTAACACTAGTGATTGCATTGCTACCATCATTCGTAACAGAAGCAGTCAATGTATTGTTTGTTGATGTCATAGAATATCTGTTCAAAGTAACAGAATTCAACAATGCATCATTTGCCTGTAATTGTCTAACTCTAAAGTTATCAATTGCTAAAACATCCATATCATTTGAATGATTTCTAACAGCTAAATAAATTGTTTGTCCAGCATATGAAGAAAGATCAACCGATTTTGTTGTCCATGTTGTTTCACCTGAAGCTACAGTCATTACAGCCGGAGAAGTGAAATTAGCAACTGCTTGTCCTGTAGTAGAAACATACACTATATATCCATCAGGATAAGACGCATCCAATGCTTCAACATCAAATTGGAAAGTGTACGATCCAGTTCCAGGAATTGCAATTGAAGGAGTTACAATCCAGTCATCAGCTTGCCCAGCTGGCACGTAATAACTTGTTGATACTGCACTGTTTCCATGTGCTGCATCTACAGCTCCGAAGATCCAAGCTGCAGTGAAGGCAGAGTTGTTTGGAGTTAATCCATCAACATCATGCAAAGCCCAACCTGTAGGTAGTGTCGTCCCTGCATCAAAGTTCTCGCTAAAAATAGTCTGTCCAAAAGATATGGAAGAAGCCATCAAAGCACTTACTAATAGTAATTTCTTTTTCATGTGTGTTTTTTATTTGTTATAAACCAAAAGTACAAAATACATTGTGATAATTTTACTCATAAGTGCCTCAATGCTTGAAATTCTAATTTTAAAAATACGTGCTATTTTTAACTTTTTTGACCATAATTGTTATTTCATAATGGTGGACATAAAAAAACCCGGACTCAGATGAGTCCGGGTTTCATTGTCAAGTTTACTTACTATTTGTGCTTATTTGATAACCACTTTTTTATTGTATGTTTCATTCGCTGAAGATACTGTAACAATATAGTTTCCTGCTGTAATTCCACTCAAGGAAACTTCAACATTTTGAGAACCAGATAAGTTACTGTATGCATTTGAACTCAATACTCTTCCGGAAATATCTGAAAGTGTGATTGTGTAGTCAGCATTGTTTGCATGGAAAGCAACATTTACTTTATCTGAAGCCGGATTTGGATATACAACGAAATCAGACAAGTTTGTCAATTCTGCTATTCCTGCTCCTGCTCCACCACCTTGAATTTTAAATCCTACAGAAGTATAAGAAGTTGTAAAGTTAGTAACTCCAACAAATGCTGTTCCGTTGATTGTTACATTCACAAATCCTGTACCATAAGATCCGTCAAACCCATCACCGTATGCATCATTTACTTCCAAGTAGTAACAACCATCTGGTAAATTAGCATTCACATCAGCCTGAGCAGTAGTTCCTGCAGCTGATCCATTCGCATATGGACCACCATGAGCCATGGTTGTTCCAGCCATGTTTTTAATTGCCCAAGTAGTTTCTGAACCGTATTGATCCGTTGAAGTTTTAACAACTACTGCATTCGAGTTTCCTGTAGCAGATGCAACTGTAATAGTTGCAGCAAGTGTATTGTTTGAAGCATCAGAATCACCATTTGTAGTAACTGTAACACTTAGTGCTCCACCAGTAAAGTTATTGATTGGAGAACAAGTCACCGTAGCCAAAGCATACGTAGCTAAACTTCCTGAATAAGTACCTGTAGAAACTGTGTTTCCTCCTTGTGTAATTGTTACAGTAGCAGAAGTCAAAGGAGTCGTACTGTTGTTCATGATTTTAACTGAAGGAGTATATGCAGAACCAGGACAAGTTACACTTACACCAGTATATGACTGTGCAATTACGTCTACAGAAGATGAAGCTGGAGGAGGGCAAGCCTGAACCTTCGCGTAGATTTGAGCTTCAGTTTGTTGATCAACATCTTCGATCAATCTGTTAGGACAAATCTTGTAACATGTTGGGAAATAAGCAATCGCATACTCAGTATTGAAAGGATTAATCTGCGCTGATGGTGGATCGATGATCGGGTGAGATGTACCAGCTGTCCAATCTCCTTGTGTTGATGTACCTGTTCCGTGTAAATCTGCCGAATTGGTAGTTCCATCACCTTCAATCAATAATACAATTACATCGTTTGTTGTACTAGAAGATACATTTGTTCCTCCTGTTGGACCGTGATCTACCCAAAGATTCTCCAAAGCACCACTTTGGTGATACGCCCAACATGGTCCACACCATGTTGCAGAGATGTCAAGGACAACTGTGTAACCTTGATCCAAGTAAGCATACAAATGATGCGTATTTCCATTAATGTCTTGGAGAGTGAAATCTGGAGCAATACTTCCATTCGCAAGTTGCGCATTGGCTCCTAATCCTAGGAATAACATTCCTGTTAGTAAAATTTTTTTCATAGCTTGTTTTGATAAATTAAACTTATAATTTGTAGTAAAACAAATCTATAACTCTCAAGCTTAACAATTTTCCAAATTTTAGCTACATTATTGAAATCCTGTTTGTTAACTTTGTGTTATTTTTTTAACAAGTCAAACTCTAAACAACAAAGCCGAAGTTTAAACACTTCGGCCTTGTCAGTAAGAAATATAGTTCTATTTGACAGCAATCATTTTGTTATGAGTTTCTGTATCTGAAGCTATGGTTACGAAGTAGTTCCCTGTCGCAATACCAGCCAACGGAAGTTCCAAAAATTGAGTTCCCGAAAGATTATTATATTGATTCACAAACACTTTATTTCCAATTAAATCGGTAATCATTACTGTATAGTTTGAATGTTTTGCCTCAAATGTTACATTGAGTTTATCGGAAGCTGGATTGGGAAAAACCAAAAAGTCTGATAATTCAGTTATCGGCTGGATTCCTGCTGTATTGTCAATTTTAAAACCTACATAAGCATATGCACTTGTGAAATTGGTTACACCAACAAAGGAAGTTCCGTTTACAGTCACATTCACTGAACCTGTTCCATAAGATCCGTCAAAACCGTCACCATAACCATCATTCACTTCGAGATAGTAACACCCGTTTGGAAGGGTTCCATTCACATCTGCCTGTGGATACGATCCTGCAACAGACATATCTGCGTTT
>CAIUKX010000054.1 GCA_903899795.1 uncultured Flavobacteriales bacterium | reverse complement strand
ATCGATCGCTTTAAAGGAAAATTTGAAACCAAAGCCGGAATTTCAAATGTAACCGTCGAATACAATTTTTCCGATTTCCTATTTAAATTCAAATGTGATTTCACGGATGTCAATTCCCTACAATCTGCCATCAAAGAGGTGATCATCGAAGAAAACCTGAATAAAAACATGGAAGATTTATCGCACATTTGGGTTTCATGGGAGGGTCAAAAATTGGTTCGCTCCATTCCTGATTTAGTCACCAAAAAAGCAAAACAATTTACACCCGAAGAAGTAAATCTACTTTCTCAGGGAAAATACACTTCCATTACCCGTTTTGATCGAACCATTGAAAAATTCGACAACACGGCAGCGAAATTATCTGCGAGTAAAATGGCAATCATGCTTCAAACAAATACCTATTCTCTGATTCAAAATGTCAAACTACTCGAAAATACAATCTACCTTAGCCCTTTGAAAAACTGATAGCTGTTATTTTCATAAAATTTAGTATATTCAAACAGAATTTATATCCAAAATAAAAACGAACATGAAATTTTTTATTGTCTTCATTTGTGTGTGTTTAAGCCTTAACATACAGGTAAATGCTCAAAATTCGGAAGATCTGATTCCGAGGGATGCAGTGACTGTATTTAGCATCAACAACATCACATTGCTTCAAAAAATTTCATTGGATGATTTGGTCCAATATGAATTCATGGAAGAAGTGCAGACCGAACTTTTTGATGGCTCAACTTCAGGTAAAACATTAAAAGATTCCGGTATCGATTTCAATCAAAAATTAAACATTTTCTACGGAAAAGGTATTGATCATGAGGTTTCTGGTTTCACGTTCGGAATCAAAAATAAACAGCAATTGTTCGAAGTGTTTGATGACTTCGATAAGGTGGAAAGTCCAATCGCCGGCGCTGAGTTCTACAGCTCATTGTCAAATTACCTGATCATCAAGGGAAATGTAGGCATCCTGATGCGAGTTGAACCCTTAATGGAAAAAGTTACTGAGTTCACAGATTCCGTTTGGTATGCCCGAGGAAATGAGTCGCCTTGGCAATACGATGAGTATGATGGTGAAGTACTTGATAACTCAGACGAATTATTGGAAGAAGAAGAGTTTGTAGATGAAGAAGTTGATTCAGCTGCAACTGCTGACGATACTATGTCGATCGAAAAAATAGAACAGGAATTTCCAGTAGCAACAGAAGATCCTGTACATAAAAACTATTTGGAACTTCAGGATAGTGTTTTAACCGTTTTTCAAAAAATTTACCTCAAAGAGATTTGTTATGATCTTCTAGTGAAAAACAACAATTTAAAGAAAGCCGACAGTAAATTTGCCGAACAGTTGACTCACAAAACCGAAGGGGTTTTCTTCATGGATAATTCCCGGAATTTGAAAAAAGATCAGGGTTTCTGGTATTTCCAATCCATGTTTCCGACTTTGTTTACCGAGGTCAACGATCTGTATACCGGCAATGTTATTTTGGGCGATCTTCTACTTAATTCCAATTCCATCGAATTGAAAATGGAAGCTCAATATGGTGCTCAATTGGGTTCTATCTATGAGAAATTAAACAATTCAAAATTCGATAAAGCCATCTTAAAATACATTCATCAGGACAGTCCTGCTCACTTTTCGTACAATGTTAACTTAAGAGAAGCTTACGAACAAGCTTATAAAGTGGTAGTTCCTATTCTTCAAAAACAAAAAGACGCTCGAATTTCTTCAACACTTTTGACCATCGAATTATTGAATGAATTTGTCAATAAGGATGCTCTATTTGGTACATACAAAGGAAGTATGTTTGGCTCTTTCAATGGGATCAAAAAAGTAAAAACCAAGAAAATAGAGTACATGTACGATGAAAAAACGTTTGAGTTTTCAGAGAAAGAAGTAGAAGGTGAAGAAGATATGCCTCTATTTGTATTCGGACTGACAACCGATCGTCCTGAAGTACCCGAAATCATCTTGAATCACTTGTCAAGATTGACATCCCAATGTAAAAACTACGGTAAATACTGGAAATTCGAAAATGCAATTTTAGAATCTGTTCCTCTTTACATGATCAACAGAAACGGACTTTTCATCTTTACAAATGATGAAGATTTGGCGCTGAACCACGCAGATGGGTATGGAAACGAGTCATTATCTCGTAAAGAAGCGAAAGTGATTAAGAAAAGTGGATTTATGTACGCACATATCGATTGGAGTAAAACGATTGACCGACTTCCTCGTGAAATGTTTACCAGTGAGCAAAATGACTTGTTGGATGCAATGAGAGAAAAAACAGGAGTTATGGAACTTCATTCTTCTAAAACTACTCAGGAGAAAACAACTTTCGATATTGTCTACAACTACAGTGATCAATATGCAAACTCTGGAAAATACATTTTGGATTTGATCAACAGCATTTACGTTCTCTCCAAATAGATTTGCAAATTCCATGTATAGAAAAATTTTATTTGTATTAATTCTAGCAACTGCTGTTGGTGGATTTTTATATTTAAAACCTTATTTTAATGGTAATGCTGATCAGCCGAATTTTGTGGATCGCTTACCTGACGCTGATTTTTTAGGACGTTGTTATTTATTGGATGTGGCAAGGGAAACCAGTGGTATGATGTTTCATAACAAAATCCCATTTCGCGATTTCTTTACCCAAGAATTCTTATTGAGCCAAGGAAAAAACTATGGTCTTGACCTTCAAAAACCCATTTACTTCTTTGCCAACGATAACGGCAATTGGGGCGTAATGGTAGAGGTTACGGATAGCAGTAAGATTATCGCTGGAATTCAACGCCTGGATAAATTGATCAACCTGACTGATACAGTTATCTATGAACAAAAGGTGTATCGTTTGGAGAAACAAGCCGGATATTTGACTTACGACAAAAATTGGCTTTTCCTTTACAAAGGAACTCAGTTTACGAATCAACTGAAACAAATTTTATTTGCTCATAAGGGCGGAATTCCACCTAGTTGGAAAGCTTTCCTGAGAGAGAAACAATTCAAAGATGAAAAACTTGTGATCTATTCCAATTGGGATAAGTTGAAAAGTCAGGGAGTTGAAACCGCACTTTTTGCCCATAACAGTGATTCTTCCAGTTTCAGTTTATTCACCTATATCCGTAACAAAAAACCCTTGAATATCAAGATGAAAAAATCGGGATTGAGCTGGGAATACAAAGGTTTAGCCAACAAATTTATCAATGTTCACCTCGATATTTCCGATTTACGCAAAAACCCAAATGATCCGATTTATCGCTATCTGGTAAAAATGGGACGTAAAATTGGTTTTCCTACTGTCGATTTCTTGAATGCGTGGAATGGGGATTTATCCTTTCATCAGGGAGGATCAACCATTGTAAAAGAAGAATACATCGAATCAGAATTGGACGATGAATTCAACGTCATCGAAGTAAAATCGACCAAGGATGTTGTCGTTCCAGGATTTTCACTTTTGTTTTCAGTGAATGAAAAAGGTCAATATTTCTTGGGACGATTGTTTGCGAAAGGAATTCTCCGGAAAGAAGACGATCATTACCGTTTCATCGCTTCACCATTGCTAAAACTGAGAATAAAAGACGGTTATGTTGAACTTTTTTCTGCAGATAAACCACCCAAAAAAGTTGAAAATTGGCTCAATTATGGAATTTGGGCAGAACGAGGAACCAAAGTCAGTTTTGGACTCGATTCATTGAGTACAAACGAAGTATTCGGATCGATTCATATCCCAGTAGATCGGATTATTCGAAGAAGTAAATTCTTTTAATTCCGCCTTTTCAAAATTATTCCGGCGGGAAATAAAACTTGGAACCAGTCTCTAATTCTCGATTGAATTTATTTTGAATCACTTCCTGTACTTTTTTGTTTTCGAGTTTACTTTCCAGCCACGAGATAATATCCAAATAAAGGAATGGTCTTTTTTCAAAAGGCGAAAGAGATAATTTTACCAGTTTAGAATGTAATACTTTAAACGCTTTTATTAATTCCGGATTGGTCATTGGAAGCAATCTCAGGAAGCTTAGTATTTCTTTCTGAACTCCATGTAAATCACCCATCTTGATTAGGAAACGGTAAACACTTTTAATTTGATATTCAACCAATACGTCGTTTCCTAATTCGAAATGAGCAATCAAATTCAAAATCCGCGCAAACGATTGGATATCTTCACGTAACGATTGTTCTTTGAATTGAATCACCAGATTCAAGTATACAATAGCCTCTTTGTTCATTCCGCTTCCGAAATACAAACAAGCGATCTTGTAATAGAACACCATAATTCGATGCGTATCTAACTTTTGTTCATACACTTTCAAAAAATCCAAAATCTCAGGAACCAATAATAATCCATCAGCAAAACTTCCTTCTAGATAATGTTTGTTGATTTTATTCAGATACAAATAAAGTTTATGCAAAATAATTTCGTTTTCCTGCTCCCTCTCTGAAAAGTGATAATTCGAAAGTTGATCCAAGGCTTCGGAAAAACGAGTATAACTTCTAAGATTGAAAAGTGCATTCAGCAAATTATGCATTCCTTTCAAGTGCATCTCCTTTCTCAAAACTTTCATTTCGGGATATTCATCAAAAAGATCCACCCACAAACGTGCATATTTGTAACACATCAAAAAATCCTGATTGATATAGTGATACCATACGTAGGCATTATACAAATGCATTTTCTCTTCAAAATCAAGGTCTTCGATACGATACGGGCGAAGTCTCGAAAGAAAAAATTCCTGAACAAACAGATAGTCTTTTTCATCACGGGCAAAACCACCCTTCAGATAGAGAGCGTATAACTGCAGCGCTAAATTCGAAAAATCTATTGATGCCTCAACATGTTTCTGTATAGCTGTACTCTCTTCTTTTAATTCTTCGGAACGAGTCCCGATTGATCGTGTAATGTATTGAAGTTCAATTATTTTTTCAAATTCGACAATTTCCAGTCTAAGCAAGGAAGAATTTGCCTTATGTGCCAGTTGTTTCGCCTTATCCAATATTTTTAATGCCTGATGATAAAAAGCTTTTTGATATAAAACCGTAGCATAATCTATCGTTTCTCGGATTTCAATTTCGATATGATGAGAAATGTATTGTAATCGTAAACTTGTCAAAATCTGTTTATAGAGATGCGCCTTGATATTTGATAATTGGCTTTTTTTTATGCTTTTTAACTTCAGCGTAACAATATCATCGGAGTAATGAGCCGTTTTATCAATAAAATCAAAAAGCTGCAAAAATTTCAATTCATCCTGAGAAGAAGAATTTCGGGTTGCATACAGCTTAAAACTTCGTTTCTCCGCTTTCGTTAATGAACGAATCAGATTGACTAAACTCTCTGTTGTTGTTGTGGACATTGTAAATTAATATAGCTTAATAACAATTTAAATATCTGTATTATAGTTTTTTATGATTTATAAATATGCGTTTGGGCATCGTAATTTTTTTTAACAATAAATTCACTTTCTCGTTACAATGATAGACATTTGATCCATCATTTCATTGAAAAACATGAAATTTTACCAGTAAAAGTAACGAAATACAAACTACAATTTCTGCTTTTACGAAGCCAAAACAGATACTATATTAACTATATAGATGATGATTTTACAGGAGTAGGGGTACTCTTGTATTTTTTGAGTTAACAAGTAAAAATCCTGTCGTCCCAACGGTAGGATTTTTTGTTTTTTAATAGTTTGTTTTATAAATAGTTAACCTTATTAACCTTACATATTAACAATCTATTCTTATCAACTAATCAAAAAAACAGGTGTGTTCTTGGATATAAAGACTATCTTGACAATACGAAACAACACACTTATTTATGGCTAAAAAAAAGAAAATATACGTTTTAGATACATCTGTTCTTCTGCACGATCATGACGCAATCAATCATTTTGGGGAAAACAATGTCGCTATTCCAATAACGGTATTAGAAGAACTTGATAAATTCAAAGTTGGTAACGATTCAAAAAATTTCTCGGCACGGGAAGTAATTCGATTCATAGATAAATTATCCGGAGAAACCAGTTTACAGGAATGGATCTCATTAGGCCCGAACCAAGGGAAGTTCAAAATCGCCTTAGAGAGTAATCCAAGGGAAGTAAATGCTGAATACGTTTATTCCGTAGGAAAAAATGATCACAAAATCATCAATTCGGCATTGTTCCTGAAAGAAACAGAACCTAAATTCGAAGTAAAACTTGTTACGAAGGACATTAATATGCGAATCAAGGCGAAAGCACTTGGGATTATCGCAGAAGATTATGCAACAGGAAAAGTCGCGACAACTGAACTGGAAAGAACGGGTACATATACTGTCGATGGTGTTGATTCAGAAATTATTCGTCAAATCTTTACGAGAGGAAAAATTGATGAAGAAGGTATTTTGGGTGAGAAAAAAATTCCAAACGGATACTACATCCTCAAAAACGGGAAAACTTCTTCTTTAGCTGTATACAATCAGGCTACGGATCAAATTGAAAGGATTGAAAAGGAATTTGTTTACGGAATCAAACCGAAAAATGCTGAACAAGCTTTTGCTTTCAATGCTTTGCTAAACAATGACATCAAACTTGTTGCTCTTCAGGGAGTAGCTGGTACTGGTAAAACGCTTTTGGCTTTGGCTTCTGCTTTGGAACAATCAAAAGGTTACCAGCAAATCATTTTGGCTCGTCCAATTGTACCGCTCTCAAACAAAGAAATTGGTTTCTTGCCGGGTGATGCAAACGATAAGATCAGTCCATATATGGAGCCGCTTTGGGATAATTTGAAATTCATCAAATCTCAATTCGGTGAAAATGAGAAAAAACACAAAGCGATCACCGAAATGGAACAGCAAGGGAAAATCATTATCACACCACTTGCATTCATCAGAGGAAGATCATTATCAAACATCTTATTCATTGTCGATGAAGCTCAGAATTTGACCCCGCACGAGGTCAAAACAATTATTACAAGAGCGGGTGAAAACACAAAAATCATTTTCACGGGTGATGTTCACCAAATTGATACACCTTACTTGGATGAAAACAGTAATGGTTTAGCTTACTTGATTGACAAATTAAAAGGTCACCCATTGTTTGCACACGTTAAACTTGAAAGAGGAGAACGTTCCGATTTGGCGAACCTGGCGAACGATTTATTATAATAAAATTGAATAAAAAATGCCGTTGCTTCACTTGTAGGCAACGGCATTTTTGTATCTATAGATTTCTTTACTCCGAATAAATCGAATTTAATGTCTTCCTGAAATCGGTATGCTCCATTTGAAAACCGGTATCAAGTAATTTTTGATTGGATACTTTTACACCCTTCAAGACAATAATTGACATTTCTCCCAGTATAATTTTTAGTACAAATGCAGGTACGTTAGGCATCCAAAAAGGTTTTTTCAAAGCACTTGCCAACGATTTCATGAAATATTGATTTGTGTCATTTCCTGCCACAAGATTATATGGACCGGTAATCGAATCATTGAGGATGGCATTCAGAAACGCATTCACCAAATCGGAACGATGTATCCATGGGACAATCTGTTTTCCTGATCCCAAAGCAGAACCAAATCCCATTCGAACGGATTGGCTCATTTTTTCTAAAGCTCCGCCTTCCTTATCCAAAACTACTGAAATCCGCATTTGGACAACTCTGCATTTTACTGAAAATAGTGCTGATGCTTCTTCCCAGTTTTTGACCAATTGAGAAATATAATCCTTTCCGTAAAGATCGGTTTCCTGATATGGTTTATCGCGATCTTCAAATCCATAACAAGTAATTCCTGAAGCTGTAACATAACAGTTGAGATTCGGCAAATCATCCAGTAATGAAGCCAAAAATTTGGTCGTTAAGATGCGTGAATCGTATAATTCCTGCTTTCGTTTTTCAGTCCATCTTTCATCCGCAATTCCAGCACCGCATAAATTAATCAACGTATCGACATTCGTTAAAGCCTCTTTATCGATTTTATTTTGATAGGGATCCCAAAAGTATTCATCACTTTCAGACGGTTTTCGTGTCAAAATTTTTACCTGAAATCCTTTCTTAATCAAACTAGATTTTAAACTTTTACCTACAAATCCTGTTCCACCGGCGATTAATATTGTTTTCATGTTTTTGGGTTAAATTGTGTGTAGGTAAAACTACTAAATGAAATTGCTTTTTGAAAGACTATAACAATTTGGTAACAGAATGCTGTTTCACAACAAAGAAAACTGTTTTTATCCGTCTAATTTGTTGTGATACTTAATTGATTACTATAGGATACACCTGCGTTATTGCATGTATAACCACGAATAAAGTATGTCGTTTGGGGTACTAAGCCCAAAATAGTGGATGAAAATGAACCTGTACCACTCCCTTCCGTTTTTTTTGATCCACTGATTGTTGGACCTTCTGTTGTTCCATAGCAGATACCTCGTTCAATGACACTTGTCTGACCATCATTTATTACAATGGCATTACAACTGAACGATGTGGAAGTTATTCCTGTAATTGTAGTTTGTCCCATCAGTGCAGGAGTAGCGATATACGGGCTCGAATTCGGCGTCGAATAGTCATCAGACGTCTTATCTTTTTGGCAGCTAAATATACTTAATAACACGAAAAAAAATAATGTAACCTGTTTCATCTTACTCTTTAAAAAAACAATCTCCCATTGATCCATTCTGCATCGAGCAGCGCTTCTTTTTTCTTGTAGAAATTAATCGCCGGTTCATTCCAGTCCAACACTTGCCAATCCATTCGTTTTGCTCCTGATGACCGGGCTATTTCCACCACTTTGTCAAAAAGGATGGAACCATATCCAAATCTTCTTTCTTCCGGTAAAATGTAAAAATCTTCCAAATAAAGACATTTTCCTTTCCAAGTTGAATAAGAAGTATAATACAGTGCAAAACCAATAATACCATCGTTTTTTTCAAGTACTAAAGCACTGCAAATCTTTTCATCAAATAAATGTGAATGCAGATTTTCAATTGTATTTGTAACTTCATTTGGAGCGTTTTCATATTCTGCCAAACCACAAATAAGTTGATGAATTGCTCCTTCGTCTCCAGGTTTAGCTTCTCTGATTACAGCTTCCAAATTCATTTTACTGAATACCTGCCAAATTGAAACGTAAACGAAGACCACAACTCAAGTTTCCTGTCGGATAAGATGTAGCGATTTTCGGTGTCGTGATCACCTGATCGTAATAAAATTGAATCACTAAATTTTGTCCAACGTTATAATCTGCAGAAGATTTAATTGAGACAACCCTTTGTCCTGCTGTAGCTTGATTGGAATGCTCAACAACTTTACGAATTACAGTTGTATTATCACGGAAAGAAAGATCAAATCGAAGGTTTACTGGACTAGGAGGAATTTTATTGATCGGAATTTTAACTTTTCCGAATTTATATCCGGTACCTATAACCCATTCCGTTCCAAGAATTTCAGTCACCTGATTATTGTTTAACGATAAAGTTGCGCTACGGTCTTTTTTAATCTCAAACTTGGTGATCAACCCTTGGTTTTTAATATTCCAAGTTGCATCAATTCCAATCAATGGTGAGAAACGTTCTGAAATGGTAACGTTTTGAATGACTCTCGCAGCTTCGAAATTGTTGTTGATATCACGAGCTGATCCAGCATCATTTGCTTTCAAATTAGTTTGCATTCCGGCAAATGAAACGGTTGAACTATAACCGTGACGAATCACAAAATTCTTAGCTAATTTTTTCATGGCCGGTAATTTTGTTAATCCATTGTAGTTAATTGACCAGTTTGGCAAAGGAATGTTTTTTATCGGATTGATGTTCTTTTCACTTACTCCATTATTGGTGTATGAAGTCAAGAACGCACCCATGACCACTTGCTGTTGTGAGCCGTCATATCCATCGAAATAACCGGAAGCCAGCAATGTTGAATTCGCATTATGACTTCCCAATACCTGCGATACTTGTTCACGGTTGTGTAACATGTGCTCAAAGGTTGTTGATGAATATTGATTCGATTTATTGGATAGTGCAAATGCAGATCCTGCCGAAATGGTTGTATAGGTTAATGTTCCTGTTTCAACCATACTTTGACTTACAAATTTTCCTGCATTTGGATCTGTGCTTAACGTATCATGCTGCCAACGGTAATAATCACTGGAGTTATTTGAATACGTTCTGTTCAACGTCAATTCAATTGTAAAATCTTTAAACGGTTCGAGACTCGCACGTGCTGTGATGTTTTGCGAATGAGTTACAATATGCGCCTTGTTCAGACTTTCATTTTTTACCAACCAGTTGTTCGAAGTATTTCCTGCCTCATTACTATGTGTAGTCGCTATATTAGTGATGCTATAACCATTTGAACGGCCCCAGATGTCATAACTTTGCTTACCGAATGCAAATCCCGTCAGTGGAGAAGCTAAACCATTTGGAGTACCTAAAATTCTCGACTCTTGATTGAACCCCGGAAGTAAAGTCCCATCGGTCATGGTATACGTACCTGAAACGTTTCGAACACTCATTAACATCCGAGCCAAGAAGCCTGCGATAGGATCCACTTTTCCTTTTCGTCGTTCCTCGCGGTCTTTGATTCGCTTGTCTTTTCGTTCTTTCCGTTTCTCCTTCCGTTCTTTTTTCCGTTTCTCCTTTTCAGTCATTTCAGACTCCGGTTTTTCCGGTTGGGTCGGTTTTTCAATCTTCGGCTTCTTCTTGTCGTCAGAAGCATCACCACTTGTTTTTGCCTTATCTGTCAAAGTATTCCGCTGACTTTTTCCGTCTGAATTTACTTTTTTCAAAAATGGAACTTTGTTGTACAAGGTGGTCATGTTCATTTGACCTGTCATGTTGATGTTCCTCGAATTCTGAATGGTATTTCCAAAATCTGTCTGACCTAATGGAGCTCTTTGCCAGTTGTATGTTCCACCGTATTTAACATTTCCTGTCATCCAATTTAAAGCCGGAATTTTTTCCAAAGGAAGATTGTAAGCTAGGTTAACATTCTGTGTGTAATCCATCGACCTTCCGCCATTAAATAACTGTGCAGCGATAGAATCTTTGAACGACTGATATCCAGCAGGATTTGCTTTTCGATCTACCTGTCCCTGACCTTCCCTGAAAATAGCTTTATCTGTTGCATCAAAAGTAAACTTCAAATTTTTGGTAATGTCATATCCCAGCGTATATTGTCGTTTCCAAGTAAATTGCTTTACGTAATACGGTTGGAAATTATAATCAGGAACCAAGTTGTTTCGAATTTGACGTTCATTATAGGAACGCATCAAATCATTCGTAAACGAAACATTCTTCGGGGTAAAATATAAATTTGTTTCTCGAACAATCGTCCACCATTTCGACTTCTGCATGAACTTGACTTTCTTGAAAGGTTCGAATGGAACGGCATTGAAGGAATAATTATAATTGAGTCCACCTGTCCATGTTTTTGTTCGATCGTATTTTGTATTGAAATCTCTCTTTAAATTTTCAGCATAAGCATAATTCAGAGCCCAATTCGATATTTTCCAAAAATGTGGTGTCGATCCTGCTGCCGCTTCTTTACGCACATTTGTAAAGTTGTATGAAATTCGTTCCGTCAAATCCTGACCTAGTTTCGCTCTTTCACGCCGTGTTGCCAAATCGTAATCAGACAACTTTGTATCCGGATTAAAAGGATCGTATTCCGGATTAATTACAGCGATTGAATGCCCATAGAAGAATGGTAGGGAAATCCGTGTTCGTTTCCCAAAAAATTGACCCAACTGCATTGTTGAATTCATATCCAATCCCATCTTTTGATTTCGCTGACGTTCCTGAATTCTACTTTCGACACTTCCCCAGTTCACACCACTGTAGTTTCCTGACATTTGGAGTGTTCCAAAATCAGCAGCCTGAACCTGAGCCTGAGCGATTGCTGCCGATCCACCATCACTAATAAAATCAGTTAATCGTAATTCGTTAATCCAAACAATTGCACATTCGGATGCGCCATTATCTGCTGCCCAAGGGTTTACTGTGTTTTTACCTGGATTCCGAACCCCGATCATAATCGTTTTTATTCCCTGTAAATTCGGACTTCCCTTGACTTTAAGATAACGTTTTGGATTTTTGGGGTCAATTTCCGAGTATTCTACCAAATAGGAGACTGAAGTACTTCCACTGGTAACGGCTTTATTTCGCTTTTCTTTCAGTTGTAAAAGATCGTCGAAGACAATTTCCATGTCGTTCGTACTTGGCCAAATATCTGCTGCGAGTGTTGCTCCTGGTGCTGTAACATACATTGGTAATTCATACTCGTAATAGTTATCGGTAAAATCCGATCCTAAACGACAGAACAATGTCAAATTCTCATCCTTTAATGGCATTGCCGGATTTGATTGTTCAGCATGAACAAACATTTTTAATTTTTTATAAGTACGAACATCAAACTGTACATTTTTGTAGGTGGCACGGGCATCTCCATCTTTCAGGTTACAAACATCTAACACCAGTGACTGCTCGTTCAATTGACGTTGAACAGCCTGTGAGGGATCGACCTCTCTCACAATTCCCGGCGGAATCACATAGTGAATCGGAACTCTTTCGGCATTTTCTTCGATGTTTACCGTTCCAATATTGAAAGTTGTTGCATTCGGTTCAGGATTAATTCCGTCACCTGGTTGAGTCAAATCATATGCATATTTTCTCCATTCGCCTCTGATTAATTCCAATCTTGCAAAACGCAAAACAACGCTCGAATCAAAATCTTTCAAGAACATTCTCATGAAACGAATGGATCTGAAATCCTGAATCCCATTGATTGTTTTTTCGTAATCCTTAATCGGAACCTTGAACTGATACCATGTTTCCGTTTTTGATCCGACCTGAATATCTTGCTTACTCGTAATATAACCGTGACCAACCTGCATATTCGGTGTCAAACTTACTCTATATTGGAAATAGCTTTCTGATTCAGCAAGGTTATTATCCTGATTCAAATCCTCATTATCCGGCATATTGGAACCTTGCGTTGGATAAGGTCCACCCACCGGATTCATTGCATTGGACATATTGGTTGTCGGAGAATTACCCTCTAATCCGTTGTATTTTTTATACCTTTTTAAGATGTTAAACGTGTCTAAATCATACTGATCATCCCTGTAAAATTTGTAATCATCGTTCGATGGATCGGCAAGCATTTTTGCCTTTGCTTCAGAAGATAATACATTGTTGTTATTAACCCAATGTATAAAAGCAAGGTGCTTCGTGTTCGTGAGCTCATCAGCATCGCTCCATCCGTCCAAACCTACATCTTGATTCGCACGAGCCGCATCATCATTATCGAATGCATTCACGACTGGTTGTTGGGTAGAAACTCTTGCCCAAATCGTTGTATCTAAATTATCTTGAAGTGGGAGTCCTGTAGGTGGAAGTCCGTTTTCATAACTTTTATACGAATCCGGCAAAAGGTCTTCTGAAATGTTCCCTAAATTGAAATACAACTCTCCTCCACCTTGTATACCTCCATTGGCATTGACCTGATCTGAGTTAAAAGGATCCAACATCCAAAATTGGATGAATTGAATATTACTTTGCTCAAAATCATTTGTTGTTAAGGCACGCATAATCCCACCCCATCTGTTTCCCGGATTCTTCCAGGTACCATTGGGGTTAATTTGTGTATTCAACGTGTCATAATTATATGGACCTCTTTCATTCGGATAATAGGCCAAATCCAAAATTTGCAGAGGAGATGGTGTACCGTAAGCCAACTGTGTATTCGGGAATAATTCTTTGGTTTGTAACAGACGCATTCGACTGTCCGAAAGCATTTCAGGGTGATCTTTGATGTGCTGAGGCGTCAAATTATTGTTGGCATAGAACAATTGATCAATAGTATACCAGGCAATTTTAGACCGTTTAAAATTACTCGACCAGTCTTTGACAGCCGCTTCTGGGAAAAGATCATTTTGTCCTTGCGGTATAGATGCTAATTTCCAAGCAGATGGACTCCGCAAATCGATTGTACTTTGAGCTCCTTCGAAATCATCAACGTAGGAAATCCCTGCTTTACTGATTGCCTTTGGTGCTCCGGGGAATAAATGCGCGAATTCACCTGTAAAAGATAGGGTTGATTTCTCCGTAGTTGAAATTACGGGAAGTTTATCAATCAATCTTGTCAGTATTGGAAGTTCCGTTTTATACGCCACATCAAATCCTAACATGTTGTTTTTGAATGGTTCTGAACCAATATCTACTTTTTGAGTAACTGGCCGTTCCATCATCCTCATCCAAGTAGCTCCAACGTTGAAATTTTGACTGAATCTATAATTGTACCGGGTCCCGACCAGCGATTTCGACTGGAATCCAAAGACGGAATTACTCTCTACCGAAATTTTAATCGGGGTATTCGACTCCAAAATTCCGGTATTCAAAATTTTAACACGCCCCAAGTTGTAATCAACGGTATAATCTGTTCCTTCAATTAATTTGATTCCACCGGCAGTAACTGTCACAGCACCCTCCGGTACGTTCAAGGCATTCAAAGGAATATCAGAAGTTACAGAAGATTGATATTCACCTTTGAAGCTGAATCTGTTTTTTGCGGGAAGCTGTTGTGCAGCCGTTTTTGTTGAATCATATAATTCCGTAAAGGCCACTTGATTGATAATAGCATCGGCAACACCCGCAGCCTGTAATCTTTTCTTTAAAGTAGCGCCAAAAGGTTCGATCGTTGAGAGATAAACACGGCCGTTTTTGGTATTAATGGTTCCTCCATTATCAGCCCTGCTTCCGTTAAAGTTCATAGGAGCAAAATCAAATACACCATCCGAATACGGTTGATTGTTTTGATCAATTTTATCCATGTCCAGAAGTTGAACCAAAAGTTTATCATCTACGCCTGGGTACGGGAAAAACGGAACATTCAATGAAGTTGCCGGATTATTGTACAAGAAATTCATTCGGAAACCCATCTGTCCAATCTGATAACCCCCGATTGAATAGACATTTTTCATCATCAAATCCCAAATCGTGTTGTGGGGATTCGTGATGGTTGGTTTCAATAATTTTACAATCAACGCAGATGTTCCGGGCACTCCATCCGTAGATAATTCACCGACTGTATAGGTTCTTCCTTTGTAGGTATATTCGTATGCTACCGCAAGCACCTCATCGTTGTTCAACGGTAAATTCAAAGATACAAAGCCGAGCAATGAATTATAGGTATATTCTGCCTCTGTTAACTTTCTTGCATTTTGAACTTTCTCATAATGTCTCGCTTGCTGAAATGGTCCAGGTGCGGTAATTTGTACACTCAAGGCATTCACTGCATTCGAAAACCCACGAATATCCGGATTTGCTACTTCATCTGAAGCCCATTTATATAATCCATTCGCGTGGTTATCTGGTAAGGAATCCGTTGAATATGTTCCGGGATTTCCTTGACATTCCGATGGTTGTGCTTCTCCTAAATCAGAGAATGCAACAATGTTTCGTGTATTATCTGTGTTATTCGTCTTGTTTGTCAGCCACACCTCAATACGGGTAATGTTGATTCCGGAAGTAACGATCGGTAAAGTCGACATTGCATGATCGTAGTGATCTCTGTGGAAAAAGTTCAAAAAGTAGTGACGATTCGCCTCGTACGAATCCGCCCCAAATTCAAAAGGTTGAACCTGTGCTTTACCGCTTATATTAATATCCTGACGTTTTCCTTTGGAAGAAGCTGCAATTAAATCAACCGTTGCACGACCGAATTTCAATTTTGTTTGAACACCGAATAAAGTTTGTGACCCTTGAATCAAAGTAGTTGGAAGTGGCATGGATACGTTTCCTAATGCAATTTTCTGCATGATTTGGTCTTCCTTACCCGTGTATTCCAACTTGGAAATATTGTCAAAATCGAATGCTGCCTGCGTGTTATAACTGGTACCGATTTTTAACTTCGTTCCGATTTGTCCTACTAGGTTCAACTGGATTTGTTGCTGGAAATCAAAACGTGTAATGTGACGTTGTTTTACGGGTAAAATCGGGTTATCATAGCGAGATGAATTCACACCGAAAGATAATTCCACAGAACCAGCTGGACGAATGGTAATTTGATCCGATCCAAAGAAATTTTCGAAAAGTTTACTTCCTACTTTGATTGGAAGTTCAAATGGACGGCTTTTCGCAGTTTGATCGTCTATTTTTGCTTTCCAGTTTCTGCTTTTAGCGACTTTATTTTCGTATTCAAGGTATTCTTCCAAGGTCATCATGGAAGGATTTCTGTAATTTAAGTCTGAATTACCGATGGTTTCTTTGAAGACATACGTTCCGGTAGTTGGATCGTAAACGATGGTTTGTTTCATGGACGAGGGATCACCCAAATCAAAACTCTGAGGCTTTGTCTGAGTAGGATCCATTGCATTATTGATTGGATACTGCAAGGTACTGTCTTTACCCTCTCCTCCACCTTGCCCAAAAACACACCAGGAAAACCCAAGTGTGATGAAGAGTAGTAGTCCATTAAGGTACTGAAAAGTATGTATTTTATTCTCTTGCAAGCTTATAAAATTTTCAATGCTTGTTTAATTAATTGCTCCACTGTTTCTTCCCCTGTTGATATTTTGTCGATTGCTTTTTCAACCAATTTCTTATCAAATCCTAAAGAAACCAATGCAGTTAACGCATCAAATCGATTTGTATTGTTCTGAACGAACACATTTTCACTCGAAAATGTCATTTTTAACATTTTATCTTTCAAGTCAATGATTACCCTTTGAGCAGTTTTTACTCCAATTCCTTTGATACTTTGGATCGTTCTGACGTCTTCCGACTGAATAGCATGAGCAATTTCTTCCGGAGAAAGTGAAGACAGCATAATCATCGCTGTATTAGGCCCAATACCGGATACAGAGATTAGATGGTTGAACATATCGCGCTCTTCTTTAGCGGAAAAACCATATAAAAGTTGGGCATCTTCGCGGACAATAAACTGCGTGAAAATCTTGATCGATTCTTCTGAACCAATGGATGAAAATGTAGTTAAAGAAATTTTGACCTCATAACCCACACCACCACATTCTATGATAAGAGTGGTAGGGTTTTTCTCTATCAGTTTACCATTTAAATGTGCAATCATTCTTATTTATTTTGTGCATCAACAACAGCAACTTTCACCATATTGATAATTTCTCTTACAGAAGATCCCAATTGAAGAACGTGTATTGACTTCTTTAATCCAACCAATACCGGACCAATTGCATCTCCATCTGTCATCTCCTGTAAAAGTTTGTAAGCTATATTACCGGCAGAAAGATTTGGGAAAATTAATACATTTACTTGTTT
>CAIUKX010000053.1 GCA_903899795.1 uncultured Flavobacteriales bacterium | reverse complement strand
TAAATCTTTTGATATTAATATCTATAGTGGGTTAATTCAAAATTAAACATTTATCATTCAACATTAATTAGATTGGTATTATATTTGACAATCTTACTATAAAAACTAAAACTATGAAAACACTCTCTTTCTTATTTGTTTCATTTCTTGCATTCAGTTGTGCGACGAAGAAAAATGCTTCAACAACCGGTAATAATGCCGATTCATCTTCTGAAACTAAAGAACTTATGATTACGGCTAATATCGGAGAAAATGCAGGTAAATCTGATCCATTTACAATTTCAGCAGTATCCGTTCAAGGTAATATAATGACATTGGATGTTTCGTATAGCGGTGGTTGTGCTGAACATGTTTTTCAAGTAATCGGAAGTGCATCCATTGCAAAGTCAATGCCGGCCATTCGTTCGGTTCAATTGGTGCATAAATCGAATGGTGATGCCTGTAAAAAAATGATTATGCAGAAGATCAAGGTGGATATCAAAGCATTGGCTTATAAACAAACTAGTGGGAGTGAAATTTATCTTTCGTTACAAGGATGGAAGGATAGGATCAAATACACTTTTGAATAATCGAATTGATCATTCAAAAGTGTAAAAGAAATTATCTTATTTCTGTGTAAATACAGTTTTTGTTGTTTTTGTTGTTGAAGACAAACCGTCATCATTGTGGTGATCTTCTTCGATAATCGTGATCATTTCTTTGCTTTTCAACTCATCGATAACAATTGTTTTTCCATTGAGGTCTGTATACTCAACAACATTGGTTGCTCCTGTATTTAGGATTGTTGTTTTGGTTGTTGTCATAAGGATAGCTTCCTTATTCTTTAATTTGTCGGTTTTATCCTTGTGTAAAAAGATCCATCTTCCGTCGGTTTGCGTTAAGCTTGAAAGATCCTGTGACTTGATCAATTGAGAATAAGATCCATCTTTGGTCATGGTTAGCGTGTAACTATAATAGATTGTATCAACAGTAGTTGTTGCGTTGTTTCCTATCGTTGTTGTTACAGTTGAAATTTCTTTTGTACCATCGTATATGGAAGAAGTGTTTGTTGTCGTTCCACCATTTACAACGATCTCTGTAACTTGTTGATTGGTGACTGTCCAGCTACCTTCCAATCGGGCTTTTCGGGACTTTAAAGAAAGAAAAGGATCGTGATCTCCTTTTTTACATGAAATGAAAGATGAAAGGATGGTCAGTGTGCAAATTCCGAGACCGATTATTGTTTTCATAATTTTGATTAAGTATTGATAATTGTGTGAGTAATAGTGTACAAGTTATTTTCCTAACAAACATACTAAGAAGTTGGCAAATAAATAGAGTAAACGTTAAAATATGAATTTTATTGCTTTATGATCATCTCAAATTTTGAGTAGTAATTAATTTAGTATCTTGGTGGTGAAAAAAATTATTCAATAAAATCAGAGTATGAAAATAGGTGTGTTACTATCAGGCTGCGGTGTGTATGACGGAGCGGAAATTCATGAAGCAGTATTGACATTATTAGCCATTGAAGAAATGGGAGCTGAAGCGATCTGCATAGGAGTGAACGCGGCTCAGTATCATGTTATAAATCATATTACAGGTGATGAAATGCCGGAAAGTCGGAATATGCTCGTTGAAGCAGCGAGAATAGCGAGAGGAACTATAACTGATATTAAAGATATCCAACCTGCTGATATAGATGCTTTGATTATTCCCGGTGGATTTGGCAGTGCGAAAAATTTCACGAAATGGGCATTTTCAGGTCCTGAAGGAGCTATCCTTCCTGAAGTAAAATTATTGATCGTAAATATGGTCAATATTGGGAAACCAATAGCGGCTTTGTGTGTCAGCCCAGTTATTATTGCTAAAGCATTGGAAGGTTCAGCTATTCACTCCAAAATGACCTTAGGGACAACTGAAGAATCGTCTCCGTATGATATTTCATCCTTTAATGAAGGAATGGTGATTGCCGGTGTTGAACCAGTATTGAAAACAGTTCGTGAGATTCAAATTGACACCAAAAATAAGATCATTACAGCCCCTTGTTATATGATGGAGGCCTCAATACTGGATATTCGCAACAATATTCGTCAGGCTGTGGAAGCTCTTTGCGAATTAATCTAGTGTTAAAGTAGATCAATTAAACAATTATTGATCAATGTGTTAATAATATAATTAAAAGAAGATTATCAATATATTAACAATTCTAACCTGCAAATTGTGGGTAATTTTATGGGATTGTTTAAAAGTTTAAGGGTTTAAAAATGTACTTTTGCACCTTAAAATCAAAGCGAAAGCTACAAATTAGTAACGTATGAACGTATTTGGAAAACAAGGCAAGAATGCAAATTTGAAAGAATCTATTGGTTTAGAAGATCTTCAAAGTGAGTTTTGGAATCTTACACCAGCTGAATTAGTAGAGGACACTATCCTCAACGGTCAGGGAATGTTAACAGACAAAGGTGCATTGGCAATTGAGACAGGTGAGTTTACAGGAAGATCTCCTAAGGATCGTTTCGTTGTATGTGATGAGAAAACAGAAAATTCTGTTTGGTGGGGCGATGTCAATATTAAATTTTCAACGGAAAAATTTGATGCGCTTTATGCAAAAATGAAAGAGTATTTGAAAGGGAAAGATGTTTATGTACGTGATGCTTACGCATGTGCTGACCAGAATTACCGTTTGAATATCCGTGTAGTTACAGAGACTCCTTGGTCAAACATGTTCGCATACAACATGTTTTTACGTCCAACTGAGCAGGAAATTGAAAATTTCACACCAGAATGGCATATTGTGTGTGCTCCAGAATTTATGGCTGTTGCCGCTGAAGACGGAACACGTCAGCACAATTTTGCAATTTTGAATTTCACAAAAAAAATGATCATCATCGGCGGTACAGGATACACAGGTGAGATCAAAAAAGGAATTTTCTCAGTGTTGAATTATATTTTACCACATGAGAAAAACGTACTTTCTATGCACTGTTCAGCAAATATTGGTGAAGCGGGCGATACAGCAGTTTTCTTTGGACTTTCAGGAACAGGAAAAACGACTTTATCTTCAGATCCAAACCGTCAGTTGATTGGTGATGATGAGCATGGATGGTCGAATGATACTGTTTTCAACTTCGAAGGTGGTTGTTATGCAAAAACGATTGATTTATCCCGTGAAAAAGAACCGGAAATTTATGATGCAATCAAATTCGGTGCTATTCTGGAAAACATCGTATTTGTAGAAGATACATCAACACCGGACTATACAGATGGTTCCATTACAGAAAACACACGTGTTTCTTACCCGATTGATCATATTGCTAACATTGCAGTTCCTTCTATCGGAAAAGCTCCAAAAAATATTTTCTTTTTAACTGCTGACGCATTTGGTGTATTGCCTCCGATCTCAAAATTGACGAAAGAGCAAGCTATGTATCACTTTATGTCAGGTTACACAGCGAAAGTTGCTGGAACTGAAATGGGAATTACTGAGCCGACAACAACTTTCTCTGCATGTTTCGGAAAAGCATTTTTACCATTGCACCCTGCGAAATACGCTAAATTGTTAGGAGATAAATTACATGGAACCGATATCAATGTTTGGTTGATCAACACAGGTTGGTCAGGCGGATCTTATGGTGTTGGAAGCAGAATGAAACTTTCGTATACACGTGCGATGATTACCGCTGCTTTGACGGGTAAATTAAACAATGTAAAATTCGATACTTTGCCTATTTTCGAATTAGCAATTCCAACTGAATGTCCTGAAGTACCTGCTGAAATCTTAAATCCTCGTTCAACTTGGGCTGATAAAACAGCATACGATGAAACGGCTAATCATTTAGCAGCACAATTCGTGAAAAATTTCGAACAATATGCTTCAGAAACAAGCGAAGATATTTTGGCAGCCGCACCAAAGGTGATGGTTTCTAAGAATTAATCTTTGGAAAAAAAAATAAATTTGGAAAGAGCTGTCAGCAATGATGGCTCTTTTTTTTGATGTTGAATTTTACACAAGCACCAAGCATCTAATCATTCTTCAGCCAACCTCTTCGCTTAAAATATAAAATCAGGGAAACAGTAATTACAACCATAACCCCCATGGTGATAAAATAACCTCCTTGTGTATGCAGTTCGGGAATATTGTCAAAGTTCATTCCGTAGATTCCGGCAATAAAGGTGAGTGGGATGAAAATGGCGGAAACGATAGTCAGCAATTTCATGATTTCATTCATTTTTTGACCTTGAACTGCATAGTATAAATTGGTCAAACCATCTAAAATTTGTTTGCTTGTATCGATTTCATCCAATACAGAAAGACAATTTTCTTTCAAATCCGAGAAATAGTAATGATTGACTGGATCTATTAAATAGCTTTGTGATTTTTCCAATTGAGAAGTTACGTCTCTCAATGGAAGTACAATCTTCCGTAATTCACCCAACTTTCTTTTTTGAAGTTCAATCATTTTTAGCGTATTGCTGTTTGAATTATGAACCGTTCGGGTTTCCAAATCTTCAATCGTATCAGTGATGTTTTCAAGTACTTCGAAATAATTATCAATAATGGCTTCCAACATTCGGAACAGCAAAAAATCGGGACCTTTTATTCTGATTTTGCCACGTTTTTTTTCAATACGATCACGAACATCTGGAAAGTGATCCGATTTTTTTTGTTGAAAAGAGATGAGGTAATTATCGCCTAGAATAAATGAAATCTGTTCTTGTTCCAAGACAAAAATATTGCGTTCATCCGGTAATGCAGAGTGCACTGAAAAGAATAGATAATTGGGATATTCCTCGATTTTAGGTCGGTGCTTTTCTTTGTAAATATCTTCAACAGAAAGTTTATCGATTTTCAAGGTTTCACATAACAATTCTATGTTGCAACGATCTTCCAGACTGTGGTAATTTAACCATACAACAACATCTTTTTGAATCTCTGTAGAAGCAAATTCTTTGGCAAAATACTCCGGTGAATTTTTTGTGTATTGAAAAAAATCATTGTCGTACTTATAGATTTGACAAACGTTTTTGATATCGCTCATGAACGTAAATTATTATTGTGTGATAAATTTAATAAAATCCGGTTCGTTCACAGGTTATTTATGTGAAAATGTAAGCCGAAAAATGGTGCTATTTTTCTTTTGTATTGTCCCTCTGTTTAAAGTGGTAGGCCAGCTGTAGATAATTTACTTCCAATTGCTGGAATGAGAAACTATTTCCGAGTCCATTTACATTCATTGTTGGATAATAGCGAATAATGGAACGAATCGTAAAATTTTTAAGTTGATCGAATTTGATATCAATTCCAAGGTTAAATCCAACATATACATTTTTTTGTGTGATGTTCATTGTACTCAATCCTTGTTCATTTTCACTTACACCTAATTTGTCATAACTCACATTCATACCTGCAAATGGAATCAATCCATGAAAATCGAATAAGTATTTAAAGCCTTCCACTGAGAATGCATGAGTTGTGAAGTTTTGTTGGGTTCCAAAGGCTGAAAGAGTGGAGATACTGTTTCGGTAATCAATGTTAAAACTGGTATTCCATTTTTTGATATGGTAACCCAAGCTGTATTCTAAAAAAGTTTTTGTATTCAAATGCTGACCTAAATATGGTTTTATTAAAGTATTATAGGGCGATGGTTTTAAGTAATAAGAGGATGAAGGTCCGAGACAAACAAAAAATGAATTCTTTTGCTGATGTTTTTTAAACTCGTGCCAGATTTTATGTCCGGGTTCATGTTCAACATGTTTTTCAAAATCCTTGTAAATTTTATAACTCAGTCCGATTGAAAATTTTGGAATGATAAAGTTCGTGAATTCAGTTTTTGACGTATAATAATTGTAGTGATTTTGCCAGTTGTACTTTGCTGAAATTTCGAAAATTCGTGAAGATGTTGCGTAGGAAACCCCAAAAAGCAATGGATAATTTACCTTTTGAAGCTGAGTCCCGGTTAGATTATCATCATTAAATTTTTGGCGATACATGATTTGGGACAAGGAAATACCGAAATAAGGGCGGATCGTATTTGGTTTCAAAGTCCAGGGATACAGCTTGATTCCAACATCATCCATCTGTTTGAATTGATAAGTCATTGCATGAACGGTGTGAGGCATAAGATTTGCGATAGGAAGATTGAAATACATTTCAGCAAATCCCCAAAGATACATTCCTCCGACATGAACTGTTGGAAAGAGTTGAGGAGTGAAATTAAAGGGTTGATTCACATTGTTCTCCATGAATGAGGAACTTCCTCCAAAATAAGATTGAAGACTGAGTCCGATACTGGTTTGATTGAAGCTAACCTTCATTTTTTGTTTTTCCTGATCATCCTGGGCTTCAAGGAGTAAACAAAAGAAAAAGCCCGACAGCAATAGTATATATTTCATTCAGCAAGTCATTTCGCGATAAATATAGGGATTCTTAATCTTTAGTTCGGTCTTCAAGGATTGAATTTCTGACATTTCCTTTGAAATGAAAGGTTTACTTTACAGATGTTTCATAAGGTATTTGTATAATTCGACCATGCACATGATGTCATATTTAGCAACGATTTCATCTGGAGAGTGAACATTGTCCTCAGGAGCTCCTATAAAGCACCAATCAAAAGGAAGATCTGATTTCTGCAGCATGGTTCCGTCACTTCCTCCGGCTGATTCTACCTCAAGTTGGAATTTTACTTTTGATTTTTTTGCCAGCTGAATGATTTCGTTGAGATAGGATTTTCTCGGAACTCCACTGTCTCGCATGGATATCGCTACACCTCCACCATGTACAACACCATCCGTTACCCAAGTGATATCCGAGATTAATGCTTTTCTCAAACCGTATTTTTCGTAGAGGAATCTACCGCAAAAACCTACAGAATTTCCTCCGTGTTCTTCATATGTTGAAAAGACAATTGCACCGTTTTCTAGTGTTTCGGCTACTTTTAATGCATTCCAAACTCCTAGACGATTATCCATGTAGGGCGATTGGATGTAATTTTCAGTTTCCCGAAAATTGGGTTTGAAAGTCAATATTGTTCCTCGGTCAATCTCACGTTCGAAAATGTATTGAAGTTCATCCTGTTCTTCAGGATTTTCAATCACCATGAGTTGTGTTTCAATTTCACCTTTGCTGTCTTTTCCGACGAGATTGATTCCATCATTGGTTACAGGCCCACCGATTTTAATTACATTTTTACCGTAACCAGTTGTGAATCCAATACTGTCGAGGTGAGCGAAAATGGCAACACGTGGTTTTCCGAACACAACAATCAAGGCATCTTGAAAATCATCACCGTAAAAAAGAGTCGGTTCAACTTTCCATTTTTTTTGTTCCTTCTGAATGTATTTTATGACGAAGTCACGAATTTTAGATTCATCTCCCGATGCCCCTCTTATTTCAGTTAATTTTTTGAGTAATTTCATGTGTTGTATATAGAAACTGTCTAAATATATTTTATGTAGTTGTATTTTACCACAAAGTTCACAAAGTTAAAATGTGAGTTACCGTGTAGGTTAGAGTGTTCGTACACAAAGCTAGTAAAGATATCCTTTTGGATATCTTTACATTAGATTTTCTTTATAAAGAAAATCCTTATTGCCGGAATAACCATCTCATTTATCAAAGTTTTTCTTAGTGAACTTTGTGCCTTCTTAGTGTACCTTTGTGGTAAAAAAAAAACAGACGAATTTCCTATTTTTGTGAAGTATTAAAAGTGCTCCCTCTAGTTATTAATAAGTTCCGAGTAAGCTCATTTCCAGTGAAGAAAAATCAGCTAATTCTTGTTTTATGTTTTCTTTTTTTGCTAAAGGAAGAGCAAGAACCAACTCACAATTCAATTCGAAATGTTGTTGAGAAGTCTGCAGATTGTGTTGTTTTATAAAACTCATAATCGAAGGCATATCGGTATAATTGAATTCAAGTTTTATCCATTCAAAAACTTCCTTTTCTATAATCGTAGCGAGTTCTAGAGCTTCTTTTGCAGCGGAACGGTACGCATTTATCAATCCTCCGACTCCCAGTTTTGTTCCTCCGAAATAGCGGATCACTCCGATCAAAACATTGCTCAAATCGAAGGACTGGATTTGTCCCAGAATCGGTGCTCCGGCAGAATTATTGGGTTCTCCGTCATCATTTGCTCTGAAGACATCTTGATACAGCCCGAAGCGATAGGCGTAACATACGTGCCTGGCCTGATGATGTTGTTTTCGCCATTCTTCCAAAAAAACTTTTGCTTCTTCCTCGGAATAGCAAGGCACAACATTAGCGATGAACTTGGATCCTTTTTCCTTGTACATTCCTGTTGATAATGCTTCAACTGTTCGATATGTTGATTTTGAGTTCATTTTTTTAGTGACAAGTGATCAGGCAATAGGCATTAGTGATTTTTTTACACTTCAATGACTATTGACAAAAAACTTTGTGCCACAATTTTAAGGATTTTTAGACAATTGATTCAAATAAAGAAGAATTTAATGAATAAATCGACCAACTAATCACTTGTGCCTAATCACTAACAACTTATTTAATTATCTTTGCGAAAAAAATTAAGAATGACAGAAGAAATAAAAGCAGCGAGTTACTGTGTTGGCATGAGTATAGCTGAAAGCCTTAAACAACAAGATTTAGAAGGATTGTCCGCTGAAATTATTGCAGAAGCAATTAACGAGATTTTTGCAGGAAAACAACCTCGATATACACCAAATGAAGCGAATGATATTATTCAGACGTATTTAAACGGAGTTGGTGAACAGAAATTTGCCGCTTTTAAGGAAGAAGGTGAATCTTTTTTGAACACTAATAAATTAAAACCTGAAGTAAAAACTACTGCTACAGGTCTGCAATATGAAGTGATTGAAGAAGGAACGGGAAAAAAACCATCCGGAACTGATAAAGTAAAAGTTCATTATCATGGAACATTAATCGATGGAACTATTTTCGATAGCTCAGTTGAAAGAGGTGAACCTGCTAGTTTTGGAGTGAATCAAGTAATTCCGGGTTGGACAGAAGCATTGCAATTGATGCCCGAAGGATCAAAATACCGTCTTTATATTCCTCAAAATTTAGGGTATGGAGCGCATCCGCACCCAGGTGGAGCGATTAAACCATTTATGGCACTTGTTTTTGATGTTGAATTATTGGAGGTTTTGTAAGATGAAAAAACTATTGTTATACGTTCTTCCAATGACATTATTGATGGCATGTGGAAATGATAAAGCTACTGAGGAAGTAGTAAAACTGGAAACTTTCAATGATCGTTTGTCTTATGCTTTAGGAGCTGAGCATGCAAGAATGTTATTGGAATCCGGAGATCCGAATTTAGCACGTTTGAAGTACGATAAAATCGAAGAGGGATTTTTGGAAGGTGTAAAAACAGATAATATTTACGACAAAGATTGCGAGCAAAGTATTCGAAAATTATATGGAGCGAAAGGTCAGGATTTTGATACAACTTATTTGGATGCAGGATGTATCTGTACTGGAAAGTACTTGGGATCTATTTTCAATAAGAATTGGAAGAAAACCGATGGGTGGGACAAAATAAATACAAAACTAGCTGCTGTTGGATTGCGTCACGCTTTAGAGAAAAAAGATACATTGGTGAAAAAAGAAGATCGAATTGAAATGATCAACAGTTTTATTACCGATTTGAATAAGAAAAGCGGAGCGAAAATGATGGCGAAAGCAAAACAGTTGCCGAATACAAAAACGCTTCCGAACGGAATCATTATTCAAACACTTCAACCAGGAAACGGTGGTTCACCAACCTCTACGGATGATGTTACGGTTGATTATATCGTTACTACTCCTGAAGGTGATACAATGGACAGTTCATTCGGATTTAGAGGAAGACCGGCAAAACCATTGTCAATCAATTTAGCAGGAGTAATTCCAGGATGGACGCAAGGTTTCCCATCTTTGCAAAAAGGAGGAAAATACAAAATGTTTATTCCGGGAGAATTAGCTTACGGAGCGCAGCAAGGTTTCCAATCTTTGTGTTTCTATATCGATTTTCAAAACTTTGGTAAAGCAGGTTCATTGGCTCAGCCTATGCCTCAACAGCCTCAGTAAATTAAATAATTCTTAATAGAATGGTGAGTCTTTTCGAGGATTCACCATTTTTTTTGAAATGAATTTGGATTAATTTTAAAAAGGTAATTTACTTTTTTACCATAGAGTTACACAGAATTAATTCATAAAGTAGTACAGGTTAATTTATTTTTTGGATGTTTCCCAAATTGTTGCACTTGACCTGTTGTTAATTTCCTCCTTTTTTCTTGGTTTGATTATATCCTTCTTTCACCAATAGATCAAAAATCTTATCTCTGAAATTCCCTTGAATCAATATTTCACCATCCTTCACAGTCCCACCGACTCCACATTTGCCTTTGAGAATTTTTCCTAAATCTTTCAAATCATCCTCATTTCCGATAAATCCTTCGATGAGTGTAACTTCTTTTCCTGCTCTTTGTTTGCGGTCAATTGAAACATATAGTTTCTGCTGATTTTTCGGTAAAGTATCTTGATTTTCTTCCTCTTCGGATTCGTAATTGAAATTGGGGTTAGTCGAATAAACGATATTGATTCTTTCTTTTTTTGCCATGAGTTCAGGAATAATAATTGTTGTTACAGAAAACAATTAAAAGTATGAAAAAAAAATATTATTTGGAAAAAACTCGTCAAATTACTGAATGATAATGAAGCTTAACTTTTGTGTTCTTAACATCAAGTGTATCAATAACTTTTAAAACTTTTGTGATGAAATTCATTAAACCTTAGGACATTTTTTACAGTGAATTCCTTTTTTCTTGTACTTCTTACAACATGTTTTTTTGCCTTTACAGGTACAAGATGAACAGGATAGTTGAAAAACTTCCTCATTAATGCTGCAATTCATTTCCTGTTTCACTTCTTGAATTGTGTTATTTAGAATAAATCTAAACAAAAGTAATGCATATTCTTAAAACAACAAGAAAAATGAAAAAAAAATTGAGTTGTGGGTTTTGCTACAGAGTTAAATGGGTTTTACACAGAACATTAGATGTGTTGTTGTACATCTGACACGTAAAATACACAAACTAAAAAAACTGTGATACTCTGTATTTTGAACTCTGCGAAACTCTGTGGTTAAAATCAATAAACCTTGATCAATGAATACGATTCAAAAATACTTCAACTGAAAATAAAGAAAGAGTTTCCGTAAATGGAAGAATTTCGTATTTCAAAGGATTGCCGGACTTCATTTTCATAGTAATAAAACCAAGGCCAGCACCACCTTTATCCGACAATCTTCCTTCTTTTATTTGTTTCTTATAGAGTTCAGTAAGCTCTTCTTTGTCGAGGCTATTTACCTGTTCCAATAAGAACTTCAAATCAGATCGG
>CAIUKX010000052.1 GCA_903899795.1 uncultured Flavobacteriales bacterium | reverse complement strand
GTGCTAGAAAAATTGGATGCGAAAATCAAAAAAGCACTTCGTCAAACTGGGGAAAAGAATGAAACAACCGATGGAATGGATATTGCTTTTTGTGAATTTGATCGAACAAAAACGGATAAAGATGGAAATGTAATTCTTAATTATTCAGGAGCTTATCGTCCACTTTGGTTGATTCGAGACAAAGAATTGATTGAGTACAAGGCTGATAAACTGAGTATCGGTGGTGATATGACTGCTGATAAAGTATTTAATGAATATAAAATTTTAACAAAACCGGGCGATGTATTTTACATTTTTACAGATGGATGTGTGGATCTATTTGGTGGAAAAGATGGTAAAAAATTACGTGCCAATGGATTGAAAGATCTTTTGTTGAATGTGCATTTATTACCTATGCGTGAACAAGAAAAAATCATTTCAAATTCCTTCAAAGAATGGCAGGGAGATTTGGAACAGGCAGATGACATTTTGTTGATGGGATTTAGAATTGATTGATTGAAAATTGAAAGTTTTTTTACCTTTAGAGCAATTAGCAAGTTCTTTATAATCATTTGACTTGCTTAGAGCAAACACAATGAAAAAAATAGGTTTACTTTCAGATACCCACGGATACCTTGATCCAAAAATATATAACTATTTTGCTGATGTAGATGAAATCTGGCATGCAGGTGATGTCGGTTCATTGGAGGTGATCGATGCGTTGAGGAAATTTAAACCGACACGTGGTGTATATGGTAATATCGATGATTACCAAATCAGAAGAGAGTTTCCGGAATTCAATCGTTTTTTTTGTGAAGACGTAGAAGTGTTGATAACGCATATTGGTGGACGTCCGGGTAAATTTTCCATACCGACCTTGGAAGAATTGAAAAAAGGAATTCCAAAATTATTTATCTGTGGACATTCACATATACTTTTGGTCAAAATGGACCCGACTCGAAATATGTTATGTATGAATCCTGGTGCTTGTGGAAATAAAGGATTTCACAGTGTAAAAACTTTATTGAGATTTTCGGTAACAGGTGACAAAATTCACGATTTGGAGGCAATTGAAATTGGAAAAAGAGTGTAAAACAATTCCCAATTATAATTTTTACCTTTTCTTTGCGTTATTCCAAGCAATATGAAATACATTTTTGTCTTATTTACATTTTTTTTCATAGAACAACTTTCTGCACAAATAGGTGGGAAAACATCTTTTGCGATTTTAGATATGGGATTTAATGCAAGGGCAAATGCATTGGGAACAGATTTCATTACTGTAAAGGATCAAGATGTTAACCTTGGGGTTTCGAATCCATCGCTATACAATGCCAAAATGAATAAAATGATGGGGATCAACCAAGGAGTCTTGGCTGGAGGAATCAATTATGGGATGGCGACATACGCACATACATTTGATAGCATCGGGACTTTGGTGGGGCATCTTCGTTACGTTGATTACGGAAAAATGGATCGGACCGATGTTGCAGGGACTACAACCGGTACATTTACGCCAGCAGAATATATTTTGGGAGTTGGAATGGGAAAACAATGGAATCCCCAGATTTCAGTAGGTGCTAATGTGAATTTAATCTATTCTCAATTGGAAACCTATAATGCATTTGGAATGTCAGTAGATTTAGCTGGAACATATACGCTGGACAAAGCCAATTTATTAGTAACTGCGTTGGTGAAAAATGCTGGAGTTCAATTCAAAAGCTATACAGGAAATAACAGAGCTGCTTTACCGGCAAATTTTCAGCTAGGAATATCACATAAATTAAAGCATGCTCCTTTTCGTTTCTCATTGGTAGCCCACCATCTTAATAAATGGGATTTAACTTATACTGATCCGAATTTGAAACCTACAGTTGATCCCTTAACGGGGGATACAGTTCAGGTGAAATATGCCGGATTCGGTGAGAAACTGGCTAATCATTTTACCTATCAAGTGGAATTGTTGATTTCAAAAAATATCCACTTCAGAACGGCTTTCGATTACCACAGAAGACAAGAATTGAAAGTTGCTCAGCGTCCTGGAGTTGCCGGTTTTTCATTTGGTTTAGGCTTGTATTTTAAAAGGATTACCGTTGAC
>CAIUKX010000051.1 GCA_903899795.1 uncultured Flavobacteriales bacterium | reverse complement strand
TGAAGTTATATCCCTCGATGAATGTGTATTTATCGAGGGTTCTATTTACTATATCTCAAAGAACTATACCGCAAATAATCCACAATAGGGATAGGTGCGTAATTCATTGTATAAAGAGCAAAAAAAAGAGGGCCAATTAGACCCTCAAGTTAAAAATATTGATTGTTAATTATTAACTAATCCACTTATCATTTCTCATTTCACCAAGAACACTGACTTGCTTTGTTCGAGAATAATCCTCAGCAGCTAACATCATCTGCTCTTTCGTATCTCTCCTAACAAGCACTCCGTTTCCTCCTTGGCTTTTTACCTGAATGTAAAAACCGTCACGTAATTTTGCCGGTTTTGTTGCTGGTCTACCCATTTTGTTATGTATTTTCTAAAATCGGTTCTAAAGATAAGAATAAAGAAGCTCATTTTATTGAAAAAAAACTTTTATTATCAACACTTTGGGTGCTAAAATTGAATTCAAAATATAAGCAAAAACTGGCTACAGCTCTAGGTTAAATAGTATATCCAAATTTTCAACTCCAAATAAAAATGTTAATAACGTGTTTGGATGGTTACAAAAGAACTCCCTGCCTTGGTTAACTTCATTTCAATAAATTCGGAAAATATTAGATCTGAAACGATCCTGTCCACAGTCTTTAAAGACAATTGTGATTTTCGGTATAGCTGGCTTAATGAGATTTCGGGAAAAAGTTTTATTAACTCAAAAATTTGCTTTTGATCTTCAGTCAAAATTTTAGATTTGATACTATTCAAGTGTTCCAATTTCCAAACTTTTAATAAAATTTTATTTGCTTTCAGGTTTTGATTTTCAGCTCTAATGTAAATTTCATCTTGATTAGTAACACTAATTGGCTTTTCACTATACTCGGGTATTATTACCCTTAAAACAAATTTTAAATCTTTTTCTATCAATTCTGAAGTATAAACTACCATAGGCTTACATAACTTCAGCATTATATTTTGAAAATCTTTTTCAGCTGTTAAAGGATTTAATCCGATAATTTTTCCATTTTTCTTTACTCCAAGAAGTATAGTTCCGCCATTGGAATTTGAAAAAGCTGCTATTGTTTTGGCAATTTCTACCTCATCCTCTATACCAGAGAAGAAAACTAGTGTGTCCGTTTCTCCTATTACAATTTGTTTAGTTAGATCCATTCACGTTACAAAGTTTTAAGAAATAGTATTAATTTTTCAAAGGCACGGGCACGGTGGCTCATCTTATTCTTTTCATCGAGTGCCATTTCAGCGAAAGTTTTTCCGCAATCTTCTGGTTCAAAAACAGGATCATAACCAAAACCTTCTTTTCCTGATTTTTCTAATCGAATTTTTCCCTCAACAATCCCTTCAAAAAGATGAATTTCACCCCGAAATGAGAAAGCGATCACCGTTTTAAATCGTGCCTTCCGATTTTCCACTCCATTCAAACGTTCTAAAACAAGTTCTAAATTCTTCACGCCATCCCTTTCCGGCCCAGCATATCTTGCAGAATGAACTCCTGGCTCACCATTCAAAGCTTCTATTTCTAGTCCGGTGTCATCAGCAAAACAATCGATTCCAAAATGTTCAATAATGTATTCAACTTTTAATCGAGCATTTCCTTCGATAGTATCAGCCGTTTCTGGAATTTCTTCCTGAAGATTCAAATCCTTCAAAGTACTGATCTCAAAATCATTTGGCAGCATTTTTTGAATTTCTTCTGCTTTATGTACATATGATGTGGCAAACAATATCTTCATGGTAAATGAATTTATAGACGTTCATAATTAATCTTCGAAAAGATGCATAAAATTACGCGTATTGCTTATGACAGAATAATTGGTTACAATTTTTTTACGCGCTTCTTCATGCATTTTTTTTCTATTTTCCGAGTCAGCTAAGAAATAATGTAAGGCATTATACCAATCCAATTCCGTTTTACAAAGAAATCCATTGAGACCATTGTCAATAATTTCCATATTGATACCTACAGGAGAGGCGATCGACGGAATCCCTAGCGCCATATACTGTAATGCTTTGAATCCACACTTACCTTTCGACCATTGGTCATCCGTTAAGGGCATAACGCCGATATCAAAACGCATTAAATCTTGAATTTCAGTCTCCTTTTTCCACTGAACATACACTAGATTTTTCAATTGAATTGCAGGTTTTTCATTACTGATCACACAAAATTCAAAATCAAATTCATGACTTAATTTCTCTAAAATAGGTGTTAAAAAAGATAAATACTTGGCAGTTGTCAAAGTTCCTGTCCAGCCGATAACAGTTTTATGATTCTTCTGAACTGATGAAAATAAAGATGGATTGTGATAATTTTCAGTATCTATTGTCGTAGGATTTATTACGACATTTGAATTATATTTTTTAGAGTAATCAGCTAAGTATGCATTACCTGTACTTATTGTATGACTCCATTTTATGATCTTATTGACTTTACTGTAATATTTCAATTTTTGAAAGAACGAATTCGCTTCACTATAATTGGGCAACCAAATGGCATCATCAAAATCATAAATAACTTTTTTACGGGCAATTTTCGTGATGATCCACTCAAAAATAGGAGGTCCTATTGGAGCTGCTTCTCTATGAATAAATACCACATCGTATTTTGACAAGGAAAACAATTGTGAAAATCGAGTAAAAAAAGCGGCTGCTATTCTTAGCGTTTTTACGAAAACATGTCCCTCTTGATGCAGGATAGTCCAAGTCTTCTGAGAATAAAAAGAATGTATGGTGTACTTATATCCTTTTTCGGTTAAAATGGGTAAATATTGTTCAAAACGGAAACGCTGAGAAGGCGCTTGGTCATGAGGATAAGGCACCAAAAAAAGAACTGACTTACTCATTCAAACTACGATACTGTTACAGCAGTGATTTCCTTCACAATTTTACTTACACCATCTTCCAAAGAAATCAATTCTCTGTTTAATAAAGCTTTCATGCGCGTTATATCAGGCTGACGACGCGTCATATCACCATCAGGTAAAGCAGGAAGATGAATGATTTTTGAAGATGAATCCGTCAATCGAATAACTGTTTCCGCCAATTCTTTAATTGTGATTATTACATCACTACCAATATTAAAAACCTGATTTACAAAATCTTCACTTTTTAGCGCATTGATACAAGCCTCGGTATTATCATCGATGAAACAAAACGTTCGTGTTTGGAGACCATCTCCATAAATAGTGATATCTTGATTGTTTAATGCCGCCCGAATAAATTTCGACATTACGAAATCTGTACTTTGGTTTGAACCATAGGTATTGAAAAAACGGAAAATAGTATAGTCCAAACCAAATTCCTGTTGATATGACTTAAAGTAGGATTCACCCACATTCTTTACTACAGCATAAGGCAAACGTGAGTTCAATGGTGTCGTTTCTTCGTTTTGAGGAAGATGAACTGGTTCACCATACACTTCTGATGAAGAAGAATAAAATACGCGCTTTACTCCCGTGTTTTTCGACAAATCAAGTACATTCTTTATCCCTTGTATATCATCCAATACCATCTTCGGATTTTCCAATGTTCTTTTTACTCCAACAACTGCTGCATAATGAAAGACATAATCAAATTGATACGAACTCATGATAGGAGCAATATCATGATAATTATTTACATCACATTTAATGAATTTACAATTCGAATGTTTTGGAACATTATTAATATTTCCGGTGAGGAAATTATCAACTAAAACAAGAAAATTGGTTGGATCTTCCAACAAACGTTTTGCTGTTGAACTTGGAACAAAACCGGCTCCGCCTGTAATAAGTATTTTCATTTTTACTATTTTCTATCGTGTCAATTAAGACCTGTTTCAATTCATTATATGACTTCAAAAAATGCCTGAATGTAAAGATAACTCTTTTTGCTATTTTAGGTTCTCTTTCAGGTATAATTCCCATTTCCAAGCCGATTCAATCATTTCTTCCAAAGAAAATCTAGTTTCCCAATTCAATTCTTTAAACGATTTTGTTGTATCTGAAAAGATAGCTTCAACATCTCCTTCTCTCCTTGGACCAATCGAATAATTAAGCGGTATTCCGGCTATTTTTTCAAATGTATGAATTGCTTCCAATACACTTACTCCATTTCCTGATCCTAAATTGTACACATTTGTAGTGGGACCATTATTAGTATTCAACAATAATTCCAACGCTTTGACGTGTGCACCTGCTATATCACTCACATGTATATAATCACGGATACACGAGCCGTCTCTTGTCTCATAGTCAGTACCGTGAACCAGCATTTTATCTAATTTACCAATTGCCGTTTGGGTAATTACAGGCACTAAACTGGTTGGCCTATTGATTGGATATTCTCCTATTAAACCTGTAATATGTGCTCCAACCGGATTGAAATAGCGCAACGAAATCGACTTTAACAGAGGATACGTTTTAGCATAATCATTCAAAATGGATTCGCCTATTTGCTTTGTCTGAGCGTAGGGTGATTCAGCTTTGCTAAAAGGAGTGTTCTCATCTACAGGCAAACCTTTTATGTTGCCATAAACTGAGCAAGAAGAAGAAAAAATAAAATTATGGATCTTAAATTTTAATGCACCTTCCAAAACATTTAGAAGCGACTCTATATTGTTGTGATAATATTTATATGGATTTGCAACAGATTCGGGAACAGATTTAAATGCTGCGAAATGGATCAATCCAACAACGTTTTCTTCTTGTTTCAAGACATTGAAAAAAGCTTGCTTATCACACAAGTCGATCGGATAATGTTTTATTGATATTCCAGTAATCGCTAGAATACGGTCGTAAGTTTCAACTTGTGAATTTGAAAAATTATCGATTGAGATCACCTCATATTGTGTATTCTCCAATAATTCAATAATCGCATGTGACCCAATATAACCAGCTCCTCCAGTGACAATAATTTTACTTTTCATACTTGTATATTTTTTCATAAACTGAAAAATACTTTTCTACTCCACTATCCAACGAATAAAACTCCTTGGCTCCTTGCATCATCAAATCCTGATCTATTTCATCAGGAAACTCTATCACTTTTAAATAATTTTCATTTGAAAAACTTTCAATCACTGATCCAGCTTTGTATTTCTTCACCACCCAATCCGTATCTCCAACTCCTGAATTACAGACCAAAGGAATTCCCATTGCCATAATTTCTCCCTGCTTAGTCGGTGAGGAAGCCTTTTTCGAATAGGTTGGGCGGATAAAAAAGATGGATAAATCAAAAATAGAAATATTCAAGGGAACATCTTTGTGTAAACAAGAAGTAATAATTATATCCTTCCTATCAATGTTTTTTTGATCTGCTATTTGATAGATCGTTTGAGATTTTTCGCCTGTAACAAAAAGAAATTTTGAATTGGATTTTCTTTCTTTGAAAACTTTGAAATAATCCAACATTTCAGACAACATATACCACGTTCCAATTGAACCAACATATCCTACTATAAAATCAGAATCATCAATGTTTAACTTTTGTTTCAGTTCAAGTTTTTGTTCAATACTAATCTTGTTCGGATCGAATAATTCAAGATCAACACAACAGGGTATAATTTGAATATCAACTAGTTTCCCCTTGAATGCTTTCCAACTCTCAATCTCTTCTTTTCCATTTTTTGTCAAGGAAATAATATGATCGGAATTCTTGAAAAAGTCAATTTCTTTTTTCTTAAAATACTTGTAAACTATTTTAAACACAGGATTCTTCAAACTCCAAAGTCCGCCGTCTATTCGTTCATCCGCCCAAAATCCTCTCATATCAAAAACAAACTTCGTTCGAAAAGTCTTTTTCATTGATAATCCTACAATCGCCGCAATGTAACTCCTGCAATGAACGATATCAAATTGATAAACTCTATGCAATTTTCGAGCTAATTTTTTCATCCGATAAACATCCCATATCGTTGTCACCAAAGGCGATTTCTGAGTATACCTGTTAGGATGCCAAACGATTCCGTTTTGATCGCAAATACTCTGGATATGTTCTTTATGAATTTCAAATCTATGTTGCTTCTCAAAACTGATGATATGAAAAGTAAATCCCTTTTTAGTCAAACCAATCAAATAAGGCAACACCTGTGATTGCCCCAAAGGGTCAGTCATTCCATCATAAGAAAGATACAGAATGTTTTTACTTTTATTATTTAGGTATTTTTCGTCTATCATTTCATCCATCGCTCATACCAGGTTTGAAACATCAGTAAATACCACATTTTCATATCGTATTCTTTCTTTCCGCTATAAAAAGCTTTTTTCAGTCTTTCAACATATTTCCAATTAAAAACGCCTTGTTCTTCAATAGTTTTTTGATTCAAATAAGATTCAACATATTCTCTCAGATCATCTTTCAACCAATCCGAAATCGGAATTGCAAATCCCATTTTAGGCCTGTCCAAAAGTGATTGCGGAACATATTGATGAACAATCTGCTTAATGATGTATTTTTTATCGCCATCATGATATTTATAGAAATCCGGCAATTGTGCTGCCCATTCGATTACCCGATGATCTAAAAAAGGTTCCCTTCCTTCTAAACTAGCTGTCATTGTTGATCTATCAACCTTTTGCAGAATATCATCCACCAAATAGGTCTGGTAATCAATTGCCATCATGTAGGACAGTGGCGTAAAAAATTCCTTTTTTAATTCCTTGGAGATATAGGCTGTCGGAAGGACTTTCGAATCGAAGGTTAACACGCCTCTCATCTGTTTATCGGTGTATTGCTGACTTAAACTCAACATGATCCGTTCCGCTGAAGGATCTTTCAACACACCCTTTAACTTTTCATACCTATTGTGAAAATTGTACTTATTTTTCAAAATAGGGATGGTATTTGAAGGAACGATATTCATCAATCCCGATAAGGAATGACGGGCAAATCCCGGAATTTTTTCCAATTTTTTCCCATAGCGAAGCAAGTAATCATACCGGTTATAGCCAGCAAAAATTTCATCACCAGCATCAGCACTCAAAGCCACAGTAACTTCTTTACGAGCCATTTTACTCACTAATGTTGTCGGAATTGCACTGCTATCTGCAAACGGTTCATCAAAATAATAGGGTAAATCAGGAATAAGATCCAATGCTTCTTTCTGAGTACATTCAATTTCAGTGTGATCAGTTCCTATATGTTTCGCAATATCTTTCGCATAAGGCGCTTCATTTAATCCTATATCCGGAACACCGATGGTGAATGTTTTCAATTTTTCCGTTCTCTCTTTTTGCAACAGTGCTGTCACACATGTACTATCATATCCCCCACTTAAGAATATTCCAACCGGAACATCTGCCACCATTCGATAATCACAAGCCGATTGAAGTAATTTCTCGGTTTCAGTCTTTGCTTCTTCAAAAGATATGTCGAGCTTAGCATGATTGTAGCTGTCGTATACGTTCCAATAACGGGTTTGTATCAATCTATTTGGTTTGGACACTAAATCAACTTTAAGAAAATGTCCAGGATTTAACTTATATGTATTCTCAAAAATGCAATGCGGTGTCGGAACATTGCCATATTGCATATAAGCTCCAACAGCATCCAAATTAATTTCTTTGTAAAAATAGGGGTGTTTGTGGAATGCTTTCAATTCCGAAGCAAATAAAAACAAGCCATCCTTATAATAGTAAAAAAATGGTTTTACCCCTGCTCGATCTCTCACGCAAAACAATTCCTTCTTTTGTGTATCGTAGATAACAAAAGTAAACATTCCAATGAATTTTTCAAGGCATTTTTCTCCCCATTGCTCGTAAGCATGAAGAATTACCTCTGTATCTGAATTACCGACAAATTGGTGTCCCATCCTTGTCAATTCAGATTTTATCTCAGTATAATTATAGATTTCACCATTGAATGTAATCCACAAATGATTCAACAGCATGGGCTGTTTACCATTGTCCGACAAATCAATTATGGCCAGCCTTCTATGTCCGAGTCCAACCATTGAACTCTCCGTTTGAAAGAACCTGACTTTTCCTCCATCAGGACCACGATGCTGAATGGACAAAGTCATGTCCTCCAATACACTTTCTGAAGATTTTTTCTGCCAATCAATAAACCCAACTATTCCACACATATGTAGATCAAAGAAAGTGAAAAATATTGAAAATTAGGGCTCATCTTTACAAAGAATCCGTTTTGAGTAAAAAATACTCATTTTTCATACTACTCAGACAAGTAATTCGTCAAATAACTTGGCTAGAACAGCCGTTTGATTTTTCCGTGAATAAAAATTGATCTTATCTTCATCAAATTCGAATTTTGTCTTTTCACCCGTTTGTTTCTCAAGAATTAATTTTTGTAAATTATTGAAAATATCTTCCTCATTTTCACAGATTATTCCTAGACCTGTATCGTTGAGTGTTTCTTCAACAATATCATGATCATTCGGATATACTAAAATTGGTTTTTTTAGACCAATATACTCATACATTTTACTAGAAGGGACACCTTTTACTGTACCGTGGGCAATCATCAACAATACATCTGATTTATTTTGAATTCGAATTACATCTTCCTTGGCAACCCTATTAGTGATGTGAATATTTTTTTCATAACCCAACATCAAATTCCTCACTCTATTTTCTTGGGTTTTATCAAAACCTAAACCTGGAAAATAAAGATGAATTTCCATACTACTCTGATCAATTACTCTTTTGATCATTTTCAGAATTGGTTCAATCGACTGACTTGGATACAAACTTCCATTGTAAGTAATGCGAAATATTTTGTCATTATTGGTGGGTAATTCATTAGCCAATCCATCAAATCCATTCAAAATGACCTCACCTTTAACTCCTACAAAAGTAGAGATTCTCTTTACATAAATTCCTGAAATGGATGTAATACAACTTGCTGTAGCAATCCATTTTTTTTCAAAATTTGACTGCATTTTTGCAAGATACTTCATGATACCAACCTGCTTATCTTCCAATTCAGATGTATTCCAATCATCCCGATAATCGGCAATCCATTTTATACCAAATTCTTGATGAAGAAGAAATCCAAACTTGAACTGATTAAAAGGTTTGGCTGAAACAACGAGCATTTTTATCTCTGAATCATCTTGAATTAGTCTCCTTGCATGCGTATACATGTTTGAATATGGGATGGCTGAATTAGAATAATTTTCCAGAATTAAATTTTTTAAAGTAAAGATCTTACTTAATCGCTGCAGGGATTTTTTATCTTTATTTTTCTCAAAAATACGATCCCTCAGACTTGCTTTATAGGGTAAATAATATACTTCATGCGTATCGTTTTTTATGTGTTTTATTTCCGTCCCTGTAGATATGGATGCATCTTCAGGGGAAGTGATTGGAATATCCCAATTCCGGGTAACAATAATTGGATAATACCCAAATTCCGAGAGATAGTCTGCCCAACCTTTTATTCGTTGAGAAGCAGTCAAGTTACAAGGAGGAAAAAAATAGGATATGATAAGTACTTTTTTCAAAATATTAATCTGAATGAAAAATTACTTTTTGATAATTCCATTTTTTATTTTTTTAATTCTTTCAATAATATTTATATAAGATGGGTAATCAACATGTTGCTTTATGGGCAAATTCATTATCTCCTCGAATTCATCTTTTGTAATCGCCATCTTTTTTATAAAAAATTCCATATCTGTTTGTAATTCTTTAGCATCATAAGGTGAATTCTGCATTTCAATCAAAGCTTGCTCTTTTGTTATCTGTTGAGAACAAATCAAAGTCGAGAGGTGAGATTTTCTTTTATCAACGTTGAATTTCTGAGGTAAAATATAACCTTGATAAAATTTAGTGAAAATATTTTCATAATGCTTTCCTCCATAATCCCTCCAATTTAATTCATTAATAAGTTTTTTCTTAACTTCTGACTTGTTATAATCAATATAATCGAGTGGTGATACAAATTTCACATTAAACAGTTTTTTGTTGATCCAAAGATTGATCGGACCAATCACAGGAAATGACTTTAATTTTCTGCTTCCAAATTTTTCATGTATTGCTTTTAAATTAATTGTATCTAATTTATAGTGCGTGAAACTCGGAGGCATCCAGCCTTCTGTTACAGTATTGTGACCTGAAAGGACATATTTTATTTTATATTTTTTCGCAATCTTATATAAAATCGCCATAAATGCATTATCGAATGGTAAATCAATATCGACAACTGAAGCCTTCATAAAGGCTAATTGCATATCTTTCATTTCTTCCCAATCAATAACATG
>CAIUKX010000050.1 GCA_903899795.1 uncultured Flavobacteriales bacterium | reverse complement strand
TTTTTCAATTTTATTTTTGGAAGATTTAGTAGTGTATCAAGCTTTATTTTAAGTGAAAAAGCTCGGAAAATCACTATTTACAAAGATAACAAAATTGGACTTGGATATTGTTAATTTATTGAGCTAATGAGAAATTAATAATCAACTTTTATTGTCTTAATTATATGTTAATTAACAACTTATTAAGAAAGACTGAATTAATAATTATGTAGTATTGTTATAGGATGTTGGCCAATGAGAAATGGTTTTTTAAAAGTTAACATCAACATTAATAGTACTGATTATGAAAAAGCTACTCTTCTCACTATTTTTATTTGCAGGATATGCAAATGCTCAGCAAGGACAGGTTAGTCTTTATACGTTTCACGAATCTCCTTTCAAAGCTGTTATGCCCAATATGAACGATAATTGGGGAATAGGAACAACGTTTGCCTACAAACCATTGGATCGTGTCCCTGGATTTTTGGAATTGGATCTCAGTACATCCCGTAATTCTTCCTTTAATGTGAGTCGAACAGCACCGGTTGTAAGTTGGAAGTACACTCCCTATACTTATCAGGTAAATTACATTACTAACGTCAATAAAATACTTATAGGGACAAAATTCATCACCGGTAATGATTATTCGCTGTTCCGTTTCTATGCAACACCTCAGATTGGTTTACTTGCGTTCAAATCTTCCGTTACTTATCCGAATCTACAACATCCATTCACCAGTGGGTATTCTAAAAATAATGATCACGACGACGACGACGTGCAGCACGTTACAACTAAATTTCAGCATTCGATGGTACAGGTTTACGGTGGTCAAATCGGGACAGAAATCTCCTTGAACAGAATGTTTAATAAACAGTCATCATCAAATAACCGTTTGATTATTAGCGCTAATTTTTTGAGAAGCTGTCAAACGTTGGATTATACCAATATGTCCAATATCCGTGAAACCAATGTTGCTGTTCCGAATCAAAATGTGATTAATCTGCCGAATAATTCAACCACAAATGAAAATGCCAGTACAGAAGTCAATCACAGCAAATTAATGATGTGGGGAATTCATGTCGGATATGTTTTTAATTTTTAAAGTAGCAAATGATTCAATTAATCAATTCTAAAACCAAATGTCATGAAAAAATTAGCCTTTACTTTGATCTTATTTGCCGGTACTGCAAATGCTCAAAACAATCAAATGAGTTTTTATTCACTTTATGAAGCTCCCGTGAAATCGGTAATGCCGAATATGAATGATAACTTTGGACTAGGATTTACCTATGGTTACAAGCCTTTTGACAGGGTGCCGGGATATCTTGAGTTGGATGTATCAACTTCAAAAAATTCGTATCTAACCACTGGAAGTACTACACCATCCGGACAGCCTCATTATACAACCAACATGGAAAAATATTTGATTGGGACAAAATTTGTTACTGGCAACGATTATTCTTTGTTTCGATTTTATGCAACACCTCAGGCTGGCGCGCTGATGTTCAGATCTACAGCAACCTATTATCAACCTATTTATGACAATGGTGATGTTAAAGATATTGATGGGTGGTCAACTAAACACGACAGGTTCCAACATTCTTTTTCTGGTGTATACGGAGGTCAGATCGGCGCTGAAATTTCACTTAACAGAATGTTTAATCTTCATACTACACATGATAACCGATTGATAATAACTGGTAGCTTCTTGAAAGGTAATAACAATATGTCTTATATCAATTTAGACAATGTGAGAAATGTAAATGTGAATTCAGATAATCAAAATGTAATTAATCTACCAAACAATTCTTTCCTAAACAAAACAGCCAGTACAGAAGTTAATCATACTAATTTTATGATGTGGGGAGTTCGTGTTGGGTATGTATTTAATTTTTAAATGATCACACGATACAGTCAATATTAAAATAAAACACCATGAAAAAATTAGCCTTTACTTTGATCTTGTTTGCTGGTACGGCAAATGCTCAAAACAGCCAAATGAGTTTTTACACGCTTTATGAAGGTCCTGTGAAATCGATAATGCCGAATATGAATGATAACTTTGGAATAGGGATGACTTACGGCTATAAGCCACTAGACCGCGTTCCGGGATATATTCAGTTGGATTTGTCAACAGCAAGGAATTCTTCTTTACATGTTACCGGTAACTCTCTATCAACCAATTACGCAGCTTATACAACAACAATGAATAAGTACCTGATAGGAACCAAGTTTATCACAGGAAATGATTATTCTCTGTTTCGATTTTATGCTACTCCACAGTTCGGTTTGGTTTCTTTTAAATCAACCGCCAACTATAATATAACAGTTGCTCCAACAGGTATCTACAACGATCATGATGCAGACGATGCTCCGACTACAAAGACTAAGCATCTAAATTTTCAAGGTTCTAATATAGCTGTTTACGGTGGTCAAATCGGGACGGAAATATCGTTAAACCGAATGTTTAAGCTGAATACGACACATGATAACCGACTGTTGTTAAGTGCCAACCTTCTGCAGAGCAATCAGACCTTATCGTACATTAATCTGGACAATATCAGGAATGTGAATGTGGCAAATCCCAATGAGAATGTGATTAATTTACCGAACAATTCACAGCTCAATAAAATTGCAAGTACGGAGGTGAATCATACAAAATTTATGATGTGGGGGATGTATTCAGTTCTTCTAATTCTTTGACATATTTTTTTATTGCATCCTCTGATTGTTTTCTTTCTGTTAAGTCTCTTAAAATTTTAACATAACCAAGCATCTCTCCATCTAAACCGAAGAGTGGAAAAACCAAGCCATAAGCATAAAAAAGACTTTTGTCTTTAGCAATGTGCCATCTATTATCTGTTGCTCTTCCTTCTTTTAAAGCTGTTTCGATTTCCTTTTTCGGAATACCATTTTTTAAATCTTCTGCGGTGAAAATCAAATCGAAAGGTTCTCCTATAACTTCATCTGTTTCATAACCAAATATTTTTGTTGAACCGGAGCTCCAACTATTTATGATGAATTCTTCATCCAACGTAAAAATTGAATAATCTTGTAAACTGTCAATTATTTGGCTGTAAAATTCAGCAGTCGGTATATACTTATTTTTTAGAGTTTTCGAATTTTCTCGTTTTTTTTCCATTGGATTTATTTTAGTCATTATCTTGATCGTAAGAGTCCAATGTCAAACATCAATAAGTCTACAACTATCTGGTTATCTATCTCGGTCTAAAAATCTGAAGTCTATTTTATCATCGAAAGTTTTTTCTTCACTTCTTCCACCTTCGCAGCTTGATTTTTGATTTCGTCTTTTTTCTTGGTTTGATCGTTTTTGTTTTGCTCGATTTTTTTCTGAGCATCCTCTATTTTCTTCTTGTAATCTTCAATATCCTTTTCGAGGGATTGCTTATCCTTTTCCAATCCTTCCTGATCTTTTTGGTGTGATTTCAAGGCTTTTTCCTGATCGTCCAATTCATTCTGTGTGGATTCTTTCGCTGCTTTATTAACTTGGATCATTTGGTATGTAGGTATGCCTTTTTTTGCATCAGGATTTGCTGAGAAGTGGTTCGTTCTTCTTTTAGTATTTGTATTTTTTGGTTTT
>CAIUKX010000049.1 GCA_903899795.1 uncultured Flavobacteriales bacterium | reverse complement strand
TAGAAACTCTCTAATAATTCACTTCTCAAACTTTCTCTACTTCAATAGATAATTTATCTATTTATTTTACTATTTTTACAAAAACTTCTGTTTATGAACCAAATAGATATAAAGATTTTAAATATTCTCCAGTCAGATTGTACCGTGTCTGTCAAGGATATAGCAAAAGAAGTTGGATTATCATATACACCAACCTACGAACGCATAAAGCACTTAGAAGAATCCGGGGTAATTCAAACAAGAGTTGCTATACTTGATCCAGCAAAAATTGGAATCAACTTATTTGCCTACTGCAACATTGTTTTGAAAGAACAATCTAAAGATGCTTTACTTGAATTCGAAAATTCGGTTTCAATGTTATCGGAAGTTTTGGAAGTAGTTAGTTTATCTGGAGTGTATGATTACATGCTAAAAATTGCAGCAAAGGACATCTACACATACAATGATTTCATTGTTAATCATTTAGCCAATATACCTAATATCGGACAATACCATAGTCACATTGTCATGAGTGTCGTAAAAGATACAACTGCATATTGTTTGGATTAGACTTGAGATGATTCAAGATAACTAGACGCAAGACATTAGACTCAAGTCAGGTAAATCTTTAGTGATAGTCAATTGGATTATAGAAATACTTAGATCGAAAGATGCACTAATGAGATTCATCTAATCAAAAGTCTTCAAATCTTTTGTCTTATCGTCTTGAATCTAATAAAGCCAGTTTCTCATAAAATCGTTCCTTGATCTTTTCCGTACAAAGATTGCCAATACTTCCTTCATGAGAATGCTCAATACCTTTATTGGTAGTAAAGTTATTCTCCTCAAATTGCTGGGCAATGATTTTGTAAGCATCCCGAAAAGGAATCCCACTTAACACCAACCCATTAACCGCCTCAACAGAAAACAAAGAATCATACTGTTCATTTTCAAGAATTCCTGACTTTACCTTTATGTTTTGAAGCATAAATGCAGTCATCTCCAGACTCTTTTTCAATTCCAAAATAGCTGGAAAAAGACATTCTTTTGTCAGTTGCATATCTCTGTGGTAACCGGATGGTAAATTATTCGTCAACAATGTCAATTCATTTGGTAAAGCTTGAATTCTATTGCATTTAGCTCGAATCAATTCAAAGACATCCGGATTTTTTTTATGCGGCATGATACTACTTCCCGTCGTCAATTCACTTGGAAATGAAATGAATCCAAAATTTTGATTCATATACAAACACACATCCATTGACATCTTTGATAAGGTGGCAGCAACTGTTGACAAAGCCATAGCGACCATTTTCTCTGATTTCCCTCTTGTCATTTGAGCATACACAACATTGTAATTCATAGATTCAAACTCCAATAATTCGGTCGTTTGCGTTCGATTCAAAGGAAAAGAAGATCCATATCCTGCACCCGATCCCAAAGGATTTTTATTTACCACATTATAAGCAGCCATCATAAATTCCAAATCGTCATCCAGACTTTCTGCATATGCTCCAAACCATAACCCAAAGGAAGACTGCATCGCTAATTGCATATGAGTATAGCCTGGCAACAGCAAATCTTTATGTTCTTCACTTAATTGCTGAAGCTGATCAAAAAGTGTTTTCATTAGCCCTGAAAGTTCGATCAATTCCTGCTTTAGAAAAAGTTTAATATCCAAAAGTGATTGATCATTTCTGGATCGGCCACTGTGTACTTTTTTACCGACCTCACCTTTCATTCTTGTCAGCATCACTTCAATTTGAGAATGAACATCTTCCACTCCATCTTCCAGAATAAAATCTCCATTGTCGATAATGACTTCTATTTCCTTCAATCCCTCTTCTATGAGGAGAAATTCATCCTTCGTCAATAAACCGATTTCACTCAACATACATGCATGTGCCAGCGACCCCTTAACATCAGCTTTTGCCAGGTAAACATCCCATATCTTGTCACTTCCAACCGTAAATTCTTCTATTTTATTTTGAATATCGGAGGAAACTTCAAGTTCATTTTTTTGCCATAATTTCATTTTTCAAATTATTTACAAAACGATGCTGATACTTTGATCTTATATCGTTTCTAATTGAGCATTATTCTTTTTTACTTCAGCATTTTTACAAATCACTCCATCCAACAGATCGATATACATATCAATGGCATCTTCAACTTCATGGAGAAATATAAATTCATCTGCACTGTGCGAGCGGGCCGAATCTCCTGGTCCCATTTTCAATGTAGGAAAATTCATTAGTGCCTGATCCGAAAGTGTTGGCGATCCATACACTTTTCTTTTTAAATTAATTCCCGATTGAATTATCGGATGATCGAGCGAAATCGACGACGAATTCAGGCACATAGAACGGGGAACGACGTCACATGAAACATTCTCCCGCACGATCTTCAGAATTTCTTCATTGGAATACGCTTCAGTTGTACGCACATCAACTGTGAATTTACAAATCTCGGGAACCATATTATGCTGTAATCCTGACTGAATCATACTTACGGTCATTTTTACCTCACCCAATAATTCAGAGACTTTAGGAAAAGTGAAGGTTTTAAACCATTCTATATCTTTCAATGCTTTATAAATTGCATTTTCACCTTCGTTTCTGGCCGCATGACCTGCTTTTCCATAGACAGTGCAATCCAAAACAATCAACCCTTTTTCAGCAATTGCCAAATTCATTTCCGTTGGTTCACCGATTATTCCAAAATCAATAATTCCTAAAATCGGCAAGATTTTCTTAATTCCATTTTCACCGGAAATTTCTTCTTCAGCAGTAGCCGCAAACAAAAGATTGTACTTCAAATCCTGGTGTCTGTAATAATATAGAAAACAAGCCAACAAAGCGACCAATGCTCCACCGGCGTCGTTACTTCCCAAACCAAACAGTTTTCCATCTTCTTTAACCGGTGAAAACGGATTTCGTGTATACTGAGCATTGGGTGGAACTGTATCGTGATGAGAATTCAGTAAAATAGTTGGTTTACGTTTATCAAAATACTTGTTATAAGCCCAAACGTTATTCAAAACGCGATTGGTCATTACTCCTTTTTTCTGTAAAAAAGAAACGATCACGTCTGCTGTTTTATCTTCCGACTTACTAATCGATTCACAAATAATTAAACTCTCTAATAACTGGTAAATTTCTTTGTATTTTCTTTTCATGTCTACCCCATTTTAAATTCATTCCATTTCAATTACCCTTCCTGATTTTCAAATTCAATTATTGTTGAATGAACCAAATAAGTTCCTGAATTATTCAAATCAAACGAATGACAAATCCGTACACTTGCAACTCCCTCATTCAAAGCTTTAAAAGCTGTATCTAATTTGGGAATCATTCCATTTGAAATTATTTTATTCGCTTTCAGCCTTTCGTATTCTTCAGGAGAAATTGATTCCAACAGACTGCTTTCATCAGTAATATCCAATAAAACTCCTTTCTTCTCAAAGCAATAAGTGAGTTGAACATCAAAAAACACATTCAAAGCAATCGCTATTGATGAAGCAATCGTATCAGCATTCGTATTCAACAACTGACCTCCTCCATCGTGTGTGATCGCACACATCACAGGTGTCAATCCCAAATCTAAAATCTGCTTCAGTCTGTCCGTATTGACACTTGTTGGAATAATATCCCCCACATAACCAAAATCAACCTCTCCGACATTTCTTTTAATCGTTTTTACAATATTTCCATCTGCACCACTGATTCCAAAACCATCACATCCCAAGGCCTGTAGTTTCGAGACAATCTTTTTATTGACCAACCCGGCATACACCATAATAGCAATCTCTAAAGTCGCCTGATCGGTGATTCGCCTTCCCTCGACCATGCGTTGTGTGACATTCATTTTTTTAGCAAAATCGGTTGCCAATTTCCCTCCACCATGGATCAATACCTTAGGCTCAGGGATAGTAATAAAATTTCTTAGAAATGCATTTAACATCACTTCATCATCGATGACGTTACCTCCTATTTTTATGACATTTAATTTTTTCATTTCCATTTATTTCAATAATTGTTTCAAAACAATTTGTGCCGCATATATTCTGTTTTCGGCCTGTTGATAGACCAATGAATTCGGTCCATCCAGCAATTCATCCAGTAATTCGATATTTCTTCTTACGGGAAGGCAATGCATGATCTTTGCATTATTTGTAGCTTTCATTTTTTCCGGAGTCAATAGCCAATCTTCCTTCACCAAAGACATTTCACCATAATTTGTATAGGATGACCAATTTTTCACATACACAAAATCGGCATTCAATAATGCTTGATCCTGATCAGTTGTTATAGTTGCGCCTTCCGTAAATTCCGAACTTAATTCATATCCTTCCGGATGTGCAATGACAAAATCGACATCCGATTGAATCATCCATTCCGAAAAAGAATTAGGAACAGCTTGTGGCAGCGCTTTGATATGAGGAGCCCACGTCAGAACAACTTTCGGTTTATGAGGTCTATTCCAATTTTCTTTGATGGTCAACACATCTGCCAAACTTTGCAAAGGATGTAAAGTCGCTGACTCTAAAGAGATAACCGGACATTTGCAATGTTTTAAAAATTGATTCAAGACCTGTTCAGAATAGTCCATTTCTTTGGATTTGAGTTCAGGAAAACATCTAACACCTACTACATCACAATAGACACTCAAAATCGCAGCTGCATCTTTCACATGTTCAACCGTTTCTCCATTCATAACTGCACCATCCTGCATTTCCAATTTCCAACCTTCCTGAGAAATATTAAGAACGATGACATTCATACCCAAATTCATTGCTGCTTTTTGAGTACTTAAACGTGTTCTGAAACTGGGATTCATAAAAATTAATCCCAAAGTTTTGTTTTTCCCTAGTGCAGCATCGGCATGAGGATTTATCTTTATATCACAGGCTTGCTGGATGATTTCATCCAGGTTCTTTATATCTTTTATTGAAGTAAACTTTTCCATAATTTAAACTACTAACTGGGGACTTTTTCCTCTAACACAGCAGAAAACACCTTTAAAAAATGATCTATTTCTGATTTTGTAATTGCCAGTGAAGGCAAAATCCGGATTGTATTTTTATCTGATGAAGCACCGGTAAAAATCCGATGTTCGGTAAGCAAACGCTTCCTCAGTTCGGCACATGGTTCGAATAACTCGATACCAATCATTAAACCCTGTCCGCGAACTTCTTTCACTCCATCCAATTCTTTCAATCGATCCATCAAATCTGTACCGATAGACAATGTATTTTCAACCAGTTTTTCATTTTCAATAATTTCCAAAACCGCTATCCCAGCTGCACATGCCAAATAATTTCCTCCGAAAGTTGTTCCCAGCATTTCTTTTTTTGCCTCAATCTCAGGATTTATCAACACACCTGCAATTGGAAAACCATTCCCCATTCCTTTGGCGACAGTAATAATATCCGGACGAATACCTGCATATTGATGTGCGAAAAACTGCCCCGTTCTGCCATAGCCGGATTGTACTTCATCCAAAATCAATAAAGCACCAACCTGTTTACATTTTTGGGAAATAAACTGCAGAAATTCAACTGAAGGTGATTTCACTCCACCAACCCCCTGCATTCCTTCAATGATAACTGCGCAGGTATTTTCATCTAATTGTTTGTCAAAAGTCTCAAAATCGTTCAAATCAATAAAAACAATATTTTCATTCTCATTGATCGGAGCTTGAATAGCAGGATTATCCGTCACGGAAACTGCCAAAGACGTTCTTCCATGAAAAGCACCTTTGAAAGCGATTACTTTTTTTCGTCCATTTTCGAAAGAAGCCAATTTCAGTGCATTTTCATTTGCCTCAGCACCTGAATTACAGAGGAATAATTGATAATCTTCATAACCTGATAATCTCCCTAATTTTTCGGCCAATTGATCTTGTAAATTAATCTTTACGGAATTGGAATAAAATCCTATTTTGTTCAATTGATCAGTAATCTTTTGCACATAATACGGATGTGAATGTCCAACGGAAATCACAGCATGACCACCGTACAAATCCAAATATTCAATCCCGTTTTTATCCCATACGATTGAACCTTTGGCTTTTTCAATTTCTATATCGAATAGATTATATACTTCAAATGTTTTCATTTTTCTTGTTGTTTTATATTCGGTTTCGAATGATAGAGACATTGCAATGCATTTAGTGGAGACGTTGCAATGCAACGTCTCTATCAGAAGGCTATTGCCTTCAATTTTAATCCTGTTGTTTCTTCCAATCCGAAAAGGAGGTTCATATTTTGAACGGCTTGTCCCGATGCACCTTTCAGCAAATTATCGATGATACTTACAATCAAAAGACGATCTCCATTTTTTTCTAAATAGAGAACACATTTATTGGTATTGACCACTTGCTTCAAATCAATTGCTTGCCTCGAAAGATGAACAAACGGATGTGATCTGTAATAACTTTCAAAACAATTCATCAATTCCTCTTGATTCTTATCCACTTTCATTGTTAATGAAGCCAAAATTCCTCTTGAAAATGCTCCTCTCTGTGGAATGAATACAATTTCATGTGGAAAACTACCATCGAATCCTTTCACCGTTTGACCGATTTCCTTCAAGTGCTGGTGTTCAAAAGCTTTATAAACCGAAAGATTACTCGTTCTCCATGTAAAATGGGACGTTTCGGAAAGCGATTGTCCAGCCCCTGTTGATCCTGTTGTTGCATTGATTTGGATATCAGACTTGATCCATTTCTTTTCCATCAACGGAAGCAATGCCAATTGAATAGCTGAAGCAAAACAACCCGGATTTGCAATGAAAGACGACTGCTTGATTTTCTCTCTATTCAATTCAGGTAATCCATAGACAAATTCCGAATTTTCAGTTGAATGAATTCGATGATCCTGACTCAAATCAATGATTTTAACCGTATTCGGAAAGGAATATTTTTCCAGTAATTTCTTCGCATCCCCATGTCCAACGCACAAAAACACCACATCAATATCCAATTGAATTTGATTCGTAAAACAGACTATCGTATCACCTAAAAGATCGGTATGCACAGCCGAAATTTTCTTTCCAGCCTGACTATTACTATGCACAAAAACCAAATCCACATTCGGATGATTCACGAGAAGTCTCAAAAGTTCACCTCCCGTATATCCTGCGGCTCCCAGTATTCCGACTTTTATCTTAAGCATACTCTTCTACATTACTGTTCACCAAATGGTAAATTGAAGTTTGATTTCCAAAGATTTTTGTAAACCCTTTCACATCTTCACCCGACCAGGAATTATTCATTTCACCATAGCTCCCAAATTTGTCGGACATCAAATCATGCTTACTTTCAATCCCATTAAGAACAAATCGATGCGGCATGAGCGTGACAAAGACTTTACCCGAAACTTTATCCTGAGAATTCACGAAAAATGATTCCATATCACGCATTACAGGATCAAGCATTTGTCCCTCATGCAGAGCATTTCCATACCAAGACGACAATTGATCTTTCCAAAACAATTGCCATTTGGTCAATACGTGTTTCTCTAACAAATGATGCGCTTTAATAATAATGATCGGTCCTGCTGCTTCAAATCCAACCCGACCTTTAATACCAATAATTGTATCCCCGACATGAATATCTCGTCCTATTCCAAAAGGTTGGGAAATCTCCTGAAGTTGTTCGATTGCTTGTACAGGCGAACTATATATTTCACCATCCAAACCGATCAACTCCCCTTTCTCAAAAGTTAATTCAACATTTACTGGTTCTAGAGCTGTGATCTTAGTCGGCCAAGCCTCTTCAGGTAAATATTGATCCGAAGTCAAGGTTTCTTTTCCTCCGACAGATGTTCCCCAAATCCCTTTGTTGACACTGTATTTCGCCTTTTCGAAATCAATAAAAACACCATTCTCCTTCAAAAATGTTATTTCTGCATTTCTGCTTAACTTCTCATCCCTGATCGGCGTAATAATTTCAACCTCCGGTAAAACATGTCTGAAAATCATATCGAAACGAACCTGATCATTTCCTGCACCAGTACTCCCGTGAGCAATCGTATTTACCCCGATTTTTTTTGCATATACAGCGATAGCAATTGCTTGCACGATACGCTCTGAACTGACACTCAAAGGATAAGTCCCGTTTTTTAACACATTTGCAAAAATCAAATATTTGATACATTCGGAATAGTACTTTTCTCGCACATCGATGCAAACAAATGAACTAACCCCTATAGCCTTTGCTTTCAATTCCAATTCAACAATATCTTTTTCAGAAAAGGCACCGGTATTAATGGTTACCGCATGTACTTTCAATTTTTTCTTTTGACTCAGGTATACCGCACAGTATGTCGTATCCAAACCACCACTGTAGGCCAATACTACCTCTTTATTTTTAAATGAATTTTTCATTTGATATTGAAATTATAAGTTAGAACCATCATGTTGAGACGTTGCATGCAACGTCTTTACCAATTCAAGTTGATTAGTCGATACTTTCCCTGGATCATACAACATTGCTGTGCACAAACAATTTTTATATTCTTTACTCTTCAGAATCTCATAATTGACACAGCTTTTACAACCGTTCCAAAACTGATCATCATTCGTCAACTCCGAGTAAGTAACTGGGGTATATCCTAGTTCAGAATTGATCTTCATCACTGCTAACCCGGTTGTTAAACCGAATAATTTTGCCGAAGGATATTTCAATTGTGATAATTCAAAAATATGTTTCTTGATCGTTGTGGCTACACCCGAATTTCTGTAATCGGGAGAAACAATCAATCCGGAATTCGCAACATATTCTCCCGACTGCCAGGTTTCTATGTAACAAAACCCTGCCCACGTTTGATCTTCTCCCAAAGCGATTACCGCCTTCCCTTCCATCATCTTCTCTTGTATATAAGCCACTGAACGCTTAGCAATTCCAGTACCTCTTTTCAGGGAAGATACTTCCATCTCTTTGCAAATCATTTCCGCATATTTCAGATGCTCATCTGCAGCAATACAAACTGTAAATTGTAACATTTTTAAATACTTTTTGGCAAATGTACAACATTTAAAAGTTACAATAACTATTAAAAGAAAAATAAATTAGTGTTTTTATCTATAAATTATATTTTTAAACAGATATATAATCTTTAAATACCATTTTTAACAAACAAAAATAAAACCTAAATAACTACAGATGTAACTAAAATCGGATTGTGCATTTATTGTATCTGTCCTTCAATCGCAACTTGATTTTCCACCAATAAACGCTATCTTTGCTACTCTTAAGATTAAAAAAGATGGAAATTCCAAAAACGTATGAGCCTTTAAAGGCGGAAGAAAAGTGGTATGCACATTGGATGAGTAAAGGTTACTTTCATTCAGAACCCGACGAACGTGAGGCATATACGGTCGTCATTCCTCCTCCGAACGTTACAGGTGTATTACACATGGGGCACATGCTGAACAATACGATTCAAGATGTATTGGTTCGCCGCGCACGTATGCTTGGAAAAAATGCTTGCTGGGTTCCGGGAACGGATCATGCATCCATCGCTACTGAAGCTAAAGTTGTTCAAAAACTTCGTAAAGAAGGAATCAAAAAATCAGATTTAACGCGAGATGAATTCCTGAAACATGCTTTTGAATGGAAAGACAAACACGGTGGGATCATTCTGGAACAATTGAAAAAATTAGGCGCATCTTGTGATTGGGAAAGAACCAGCTTCACTATGGATCCTGAATATTCGGAATCTGTTTTGGATGTATTTATTGATTTATACAAAAAAGGTAAAGTATACAGAAAGGCTCGAATGGTGAACTGGGATCCTGAGGCATTAACTACGGTTTCAGATGAAGAAGTAATCCACAAAGAAGTAAATTCAAAATTATTTTACGTTCGCTATAAAATTGCAGGAAGCGAAGACAAATGGCTGACCATCGCTACTACTCGTCCCGAAACAATTTTGGGTGACAGTGCAATTTGTATTAATCCAAACGATGAGCGTTTCAAAGACCTCCATGGAAAATTTGCGATTGTCCCTATTGCCAATCGTACTGTTCCGATTATTTTGGATGAATATGTCGATGTAGAGTTTGGTACTGGTTGTTTAAAAGTTACACCTGCTCATGATGCAAACGATTACGAATTAGGCAAAAAACACAATCTAGAAACGATTGACATTCTGAACGATAATGGTACTTTGAACGATAATGGCTTGCATTATGCAGGAAAAGATCGTTTTGAAGTTCGAAAAGCCATTGAAAAAGAATTATACGATAAAGGTTATTTAGTAAAAACGGAAGACCACATCAATAAAGTTGGTTTTTCAGAAAGAACAGATGCGGTTATTGAACCAAAATTGTCTTTACAGTGGTTCGTGTCTATGAAAGAATTGGCACAACCTGCATTGGACAATGTCATGAACGGAGACATCCTTTTCCATCCTGACAAATTCAAAAACACTTACCGCCACTGGATGGAAAATGTAAAAGACTGGTGTATTTCCCGTCAATTATGGTGGGGACATCAAATCCCGGTTTTCTATTACGGAACAGGTTCTGACGACTACGTTGTAGCAAAAACAATTGAAGAAGCGAAGACTTTGGCTTCTGAAAAAACGGGTCGAACTATTCCTGCCAATGAATTGAAACAAGACGAGGACGTACTGGATACATGGTTCTCCAGTTGGTTGTGGCCGATTTCTGTTTTCAATGGATTAACGAAACCAAACAATGAGGAAATCAATTATTACTATCCGACAAATGATTTGGTAACCGCTCCGGAAATTATGTTCTTTTGGGTAGCCAGAATGATCATTGCCGGAAATGAATACATGGGTAAAATTCCATTCAAAAATGTATACTACACAGGAATCGTTCGTGATAAACTAGGCAGAAAAATGTCTAAATCATTGGGTAACTCACCAGATCCGATCGATTTGATTGAGAAATACGGTGCAGATGGTGTTCGTTTGGGGGTATTGATTTCATCTCCAGCAGGAAATGATTTACCCTTTGATACTTCACAATGTGAGCAAGGGCGTAACTTCACCAATAAAATCT
>CAIUKX010000048.1 GCA_903899795.1 uncultured Flavobacteriales bacterium | reverse complement strand
TTCATTTTTATCAATAAATCCATTTAAATTAATTTTTTTGAAAAATTCTATCGTTCCAGACTCCTGAGCAATTATATAATGATTATTTTTCCATTTTGAAAGAACGTTTTCAAATTTAATTAATTCTTGAACGAATTCTTTTCTTTGTTCAAATGTTTTGAAATGCCTGGAATAAAGAAAAAGCTTAATCATGTTATAGCTTGGTCGTAATTCTTTTATGTTCTCTATATCTATAGTATTACCCGACGTAAAAAAATCAAAATTTAGCGGCTTATTTTTAATGCAATTCTGTAATAGAATCTGAATATTCGATTCTAAATTTTGCACATTATTAAAATCTATATTAGTATTAATTGCAATAAGTAAGTCGCCTTTATGTACAATTCCCCTGTTCTTAAAGTTGATTTGTGAAATTCTTCCTCCAACAGGGGATTCAATAACTAATGGGGTAACCTGATAGACAATTTTACAACGGGTATCAATTGTTTTTGGAAATTTTAAAAAAAACATGAATAAGAAAAATACTGTAATTATTATAAATATAAAAGCATTTCCCCAACGTAAGTAGAATGGTAGATCATTGGTAATCATGTCCCTTTTATCAATATTTTGATTACTATTTCCTTGTAAATCCATCTAATTAATTCAATTGTTCAAGTTGTAATTGATCTTTAACTAATTCATAATAATATCCTTTTTTTTCTATAAGAGAATCGTGTGCACCGATTTCTACGATTTCTCCTTGGTGTAATACTATTATTTGATCCGCACGCTTTACTGTACTTAAACGATGTGCGATAACAATCATAGTTTTACCAACAAAATATTCGTTCAAATTTTCAATTACTTTTTTTTCATTTTTAGCATCTAGCGCACTTGTCGCTTCATCCAATAAGATATAATCTGGTGATTTATAGATGGCTCGTGCTAATAAAATACGCTGTGCTTGTCCAGTACTCAGTTGTAATCCTTCATGTCCAATTTTTGTATGGTAATTCATAGGTAATTCATCCTCGATGTAACTACTAATATTAGCTAGTTTCGCAGACTCAATAATTTTTTGTAAATCAACTTCTTTTCCCAATGCTATATTATTGATAATTGTATCTGAAAGCAGTTTTCCATCTTGTAAAACGACTCCACATTGATCTCTCCAAAAATTCGGGTTGATCTGACTAAGATTATTTAGCCCTAATTTAATATTCCCACTACTAGGAGCGTAGAATTTTAGAAGTAATTTAAAGAGGGTTGTTTTACCGCCACCACTTGCGCCAACAATAGCTGTTGTTTTACCTCCCGGAATATTTAGATTGATGTTTTTTAATATAGTTTCTGACAAATCATTACTATATGAAAATGATACATTCTCTAAAATGATATCTTGGCAACCATTAATTATGGTTTTACTTTCATCATTATAATGATCTTCTTCTTTATGTACATGAACTTCATTGATACGCTGTAAACTTAACTTAGCATCTTGTAGCTGTGGAATAAATGTTATAATCTGCTGTAAAGGTGTTACAAGTTGTCCTATCATCATATTGATTGCAAACATAGAACCGAGAGACAATTGCCCATCAATTACATTTTTTGCAGTAAATACAGTTATAAGTATTGCGAAAAATTGCTGTATTAGACGTGATCCAATCGATTGTTTATGCTCAAGTGATAAGTATTGTAACTTTACTTTAAATAATTGTGATTGAAGGCTTTCCCACTCTAATCTTTTTTGTTCTGAACTATTACTTATTTTTATTTCTTCAATTGATTTGAATAATTCTAATATTTTACTGTGATTTTTTGCATTGATTTCAAATGTTTTATAATCTAAAAATGCTCGTTTCTTTAAAAAAAAGGTTATCCAAAACACGCTTAGTAAACTACCAGTTATAAAAACACCAAATACTACTGGATTGAAAAATAGTAAAATAGTACATAATATTATAAAATTAAGTAGTGAGAATATGGTACTGATAGAATCTACGGTAAGTAGCTTTTCAATTTTTTGATGGTCATCAATTCGTTGCATCAATTCACCCGTAATATGGGTGTCAAAAAATGAAATCGGAAGCTTGAATAATTTAGAAAAGAACTGAGATAAAATTTTTATATTGATTCTTGTACCAATGTGTAACAATAGCCATCCACGAAGAATTTCAATTATCGCACTACTAAAGAATAATAATAATTGACCGACAAGGATTAAATAAATAAAGTTAAGATCTTTCAGAAAAATTCCTTTATCAATAATAGCTTGTGTTAAAAAAGGTGACGCTACAATAATGAATGAAGTGGCAATAAATCCGAGTAAAATCTGAAAAAAATAACGTTTATATTCATAAACATTTTTTTTCACTAATTCCCATTGATTATTTTTCTCTCTTTTGCTTTCATGAAGTTCATTACTGTAAAATTCCGGTGTTGTTTCAATAATTAAAACTATGCTTGTTTCATTTTCACCATTCCAATAATGAAGAAAATCATCTATTGGGTATTTGTGAAGTCCCGTAGCTGGATCCGCTATATAAGCGTATTTTTTAGAAAGTTTGTATAGTACAACAAAGTGGTTTTGATTCCAATGAATTATGCAGGGGAAAGGTCTATCTTCAAACAGTGCCTCAATATTCATCATGACAGGAATAGTTTTTAAACCTACCGCTTCAGCGGCACTGCAAATACCTAATAGATTGACCCCAACTTTTGAAATATTTGCATGAGACTTCAATTGATTTAGTGATAAATTTTTCCCATAATATTTTCCAATCATTTGCAGACACACGGGTCCGCAATCCATCAGTCCAAGCTGTCTTATTAAAGGAAACCTAAATCTATTCATTTTATAAATTCTGAAATATATTTTGAATTTACTTACTATTGGAATAGACATCAGATAATATTGATCTAAGTAGATCAATATCCTCATGTGTATTATATATATTAGGCGAAATTCTCAAAAAATCTCCTCTCACCGAGGTTTTAATGTTATGTTCATTCAAAGATGTTTGCAAAGATTGTGGGTTTAATTTATTTAATGGTATTCCAAATAAATGAGGACAAAGTTGTGACGTATCCTCTATAAAACCTAAATGTTCAAATTCATTGAATAGATCAACAGTAAGACCTGAGCAATAATCATAAAGATTATTCGGTTTCCATGAATTAATTTGACTAACTGCTTCCAGAAACATCGGTGTCAAAATAAAATTACTAGTTTCTCCTACATCGTAGCGTATCGCCCCCAAGCCATATCCTCTTTCATAATCAGTTAATCGACTGAAATCCTCTTTTTCAGAGCGTGTCATCCAACTTTCCTCGATAGGAATTCCATCATAGAAACGATCATTATAATATGCAAAACCAATCGAATAAGGACCTAATAACCATTTGTAACCTGTACAAACAAGTGCATCTATTTGTGATTTCTCTACATCGAGATCAATAATTCCAACTGATTGTGATCCGTCTATTACAAAATAACCATTGTTTTCATGTACCGCTATGGATATTTTTTCCAAATCAAAGCGTATACCATAAATCCAATGTACGTGTGAAATAGAAACTACAACAGTTTTTGAA
>CAIUKX010000047.1 GCA_903899795.1 uncultured Flavobacteriales bacterium | reverse complement strand
GCTGTGTATACGATTGAAAAGCAAGAGTTTTTAATTGATGCTAAAAATGCTTGTGCAAAAGCCATAGAAAAGCAAAAGACTGAACAACCATTAGATGAGATTTATCCTGTTTATATGACAGAAAACCTTTATGAATATGAAGGCATGGATAAATTATCTGAATATATTGGACAAACTGCTTGGAATATATTGTCTGAGCAAGGCTATAAAATGGACAGCTATAACACTATATTTACTGAATTTTGGTGCCAAGAACATCACAAACATTCTTCTATGGAGCAACATATTCATGGTTTTGGTTCACAAATAGTAGGGTTTTATTTTGTAGATGTCCCTGAGAATTGCTCAAAAGCCATATTTTATGACCCCAGAGCTGGTAAAGTGCAAATTAACTTACCTGAGTCTGATATGACTGAAGCTACTGCTGCAAGCAATATGATTAACTTTGAGCCTAAAGAAGGTTTGTTAATGTTTACTAACGCTTGGTTAGCCCATTCGTTTACTAAACACGCTTCTGATAGCCCTATTCGTTTTATTCATTTTAATTTAACTGTTCAACAAGCAATGCCAATTCCTGAAGCAAAAGCTGAGATTGTATGAACAAATATAGAATTAGATTTAATAAAACAAGAGGATTGCCCAATCGTGGTTCTAAAGACCATTGTTGGAGAATATTTGAAAATGATAAAGAATATCTTTTTAAACATTTTGAAATTAATGTTCCGTCTAAAAGCGAAAAAGAGCAAAACAGCGAAGATTGGAATGTTATATGCTTTGGGATTATGACTATTGTTAAAGATACTTCAACGGCAATTATTAATGAAAGTTAATTGGAAAATAACTAATATTGTTTTTAACGATAATGCGTTAATTTCAGCCCATTATTTTGCATCATTATCAGATGGTCAAAATACAGTAGAAACTCAAGGTGAGTGGACATTCTCTGAAATTCGTAACAAAGTGCCATTTAATGAATTAGAAGAACGCTACATTATCCAATGGATAGAAGAAGAAGCTAGTAAAAATGGCTCAAATATCATAAAATCTAACCTAGAACAGCAATTGCAAGCATTAAATAGCGAAAAAAGCATTTTGCCGTGGGTTAAACCAACCTTTAAACCAAATATAGGACTATAACCATGTCATCAACTATTAATGCTTCTTCTGCTGGTATTGTCGAAACAGCCGATTCTAGCGGTACTTTACAGTTACAAACAGGCGGTCAAACAGGCGTTTATATTGATGCCTCGCAAAACGTCACAATTCCTAAAAATCTGACAATTAGCGGAACTTTAACGTATTCAGGTGGGGCTGGCGTTACAAGCATTTCAGGCGGTTCTACAGGTTTAACATACGGCTCAGGTACAGGAACAGTTACTACTGCTGGAACATTACTGTATTCAAGCGGTGGTACAGGTTTAACTGGATCAGGTTCAAGCGGCAATTTATTAGTATCTACAGGGTCAGGTTGGACTTCATCTAGTTTAGCAACTGCTGGTATTGCGCCTGCTACAGGAAGTTCAGTTTATGCACCATTAGCTAGTCCTACCTTTACAGGCACAGTATCAGGAACAATAGCTTCATTTAGCACTCAAATTTCTAGCCCTAATGTTTATGTCAACGGAACATCGTTTGGTGTTCAATACGATACTATAGTTACTTCTACAGATATTATTACTTCTTTTGGTGGTAACGCTAAATTTACAAGTACAGGTAATAATTATCAAGGAAATAATAGTGCTTCTTGGGCTACAACCTCAGATTTATTGGTAAAAACGAATATTGCACCTATAACTGGCTCATTAGCAAAAATTAATGCACTAAAACCAAGCACATTTTCGTATAAAAACAAT
>CAIUKX010000046.1 GCA_903899795.1 uncultured Flavobacteriales bacterium | reverse complement strand
GTTACATAACTTTTTTGAAGAGTTATATAAGTCACACTAATATTGATGTTTAATGTTGAGTTTTTAATTTTGAATAAATAGAAGGCATGAGTATATATTGATGTAGAGTGACGACATTATTTTGAGAAAAGTAAAGTGTATTCACTAAATGGTTTTCGATCTGCAATTAATTCAACGTTAGTCTTCGATCAAAAAAAAAACATCATTCAAAATTCAACATTTTTCAAAAATCGCTTAGTACTTTCAATACTCCATCAATGACTTCCGCCATTCGTTTGAGATCAAGTGTTTCCAAAGTATCTGTTTTTTGATGGTAGTTGTGATTGCGATAAAATGCTGTGTCGGTGATCATCAAAGCACTGAATCCGAATTTCCAATAATTCAAGTGATCCGAGAAGTCAATTCCTCGTAATACTTTAGGTGCTTTGAATTTTTTGGTTCGGATCGAGGCTTTCGACTTGTATTTTCGGCTGAAACTTCTGGCAAAGTGTCCGGAAGTAAATTTATTGACCATTGTGATGTAATTTCCTTTCTTCCCATAGATCAGGGATAAAAATTTGAGTGGGTACGATTGACTATTCTTTTCATCGGAAAAATAGCCGATCATCTCCAAGGAAATCATTCCGAAGACATCAATTTTATTGTCAACCAGTGATTTGGCGTGAATATAACTTCCCATGTATTCGGATTTGAAATAAGGTGGTTCTTCCAAAGTATAGGCTACCAAATCAATTCGGTAATTTAATTTTTTTCCTTTCAGTTGACGAGCCAATTCGAGAAGTCCTGCTATACCGCTAGCATTGTCATCTGCACCTTCTTGCGGACCGCAGACATCATAATGAGCACCAATGATGATTCGTTTATTGTTTTGAGTTCCGAATGAGCAAATAACATTGTTGTATAGTTTGCCTGAAACTAAAAAAGGTTGCATCTCTAAACTATCCGAATAGTTTTTAAAAACAGAATCGATGTATTCGGCAGTCCTGTCCAGCTGTGAAGGATTATTATAGGTTCTGAAACTTTTTGTTTTGGTTAGGTGAATTAATTCTGTTTTCAGGATGTTGGTATCGGTTTGCGCTAAACAATTACAATGAAAGAGAAATGAAAACAATATTAGCTGGAAAAAGTTCATAATATTTTTTTACTTTAATAAGAAAGCTAGTCCAACTTCTTGACTCCCTTGGGAAACGGAGGCAAGTTTATTAATGGTGTGGTCATACGCATAACAGATTCTGTATTTTTCTTTGATGTCAACTCCTGCCATAATGGAAATTGCATCCGAAGTTCTGTAGGAGGTTCCTATCCAGTATTGTTTTTTGTAAATCGCAAGACAGTTAAGATTTAAAGATGCATTGATGAGATCGCTCATAACCAGCATTTGCGGTTTGATTTCGAAGTTATTACCAATTGAAAATAAATAACTCGCATTTGCCATCCAATGAGGCCGTAAATTGAAAACATCAGGAGAACTCAGGCAGTGATTATAAATATTGATAACATTTACTCCCATTACAAGTTTGTTTACTTTGTACATCACTCCTGTATTTACATTTATGTAATTGGTTCTGCCTGCGCTCGGAAGAGCACTGTCCAGTAATGTTTGGGGAGCTGTCCAGTATGGTTTCAGAGCATATTGACTGAAGCCAGCGGAAATCCCTAAACTAAGAGTTCCTTGAGCGATTGCCAGATGATAAGCATAATTTAGATTTACTTGTTGACTAGTAGTAAATCCAATTTTGTCAATCATATAATTAACACCCAATCCTCCATGAATCTGTTGCAATCGAATATCGTAAACAGCAGTTGCTGTTTTCGGAGCTCCATTTACATTTACCCATTGATCTCTGCCATTTATAGACGCATATTGTTTGTATTGAAGTCCTG
>CAIUKX010000045.1 GCA_903899795.1 uncultured Flavobacteriales bacterium | reverse complement strand
GGACAGGTCGCGACCTGTCCGTACAATCATATAAATCCGCTTTCTGAAAAGAAGGCGGATTTTTTTATTCAAAAAATCAAAAATAAGCTACATAACCGAAATGCACTTTCCCGTTTTTAATCAAAATCGGGTTGTTCATCTGTTTTCCCATCGCATAAGAAATGGAGAAAATTCCAATATTGGTTCCAAACGAAAATCCTGTTCCGAAGCCGAAAGGAGTGTCCTTGTAATAAGTTTTAGTCGCATTGTTCTCGTACCAACTTTGATCGTAGAACAAAAATGCCCTTGAATTTTGATCCACTAAAAACCGATATTCAATACTCAAGGTCGACATGGCCGTTGCATACAATTCATCCTCATTGAATCCCCTTTGCGTGGTCAATCCACCAAAACGGTACAATTCATTTTGAAAGATCTGCGGCGCATAATAGAGTTGCGTTTGATTCGCCATTCGCAAAACATGCCGCTTTGCCAAAGGAATAAAAAATTCTAGGTTCATATTTCCCCGAAAAGTACTGGTGGTAATTACCTTACTCGAATCATTAGTTTGTGATTTACGCGTTCCTACCGAAAATTCACTGTTAATGATAAATCCACGGGACGGATTCGGAATATAATCAACCTGTTTTCTCAAAATCGCCAGACCATAACTATTGGAACGAACCGTACCTAGATTTACAAATTGAGGATTGTTTTTAGCTCCCGATAATACACTCGAAGAATAACTTTGATAAAACACTTTAAAGTAATTTCCACCTTTTAAAAAATATTGAATCCCAAGAGTAGATTTTACTTCTAAATAAGTCGAATCCCGTTTGTACAAATTAAATTGACCATCCACTCCAAAAGGTGTTTTGAGAATAAACGGATAATTGACTTTCCCAATTAATGATTGTGTTTGCGGCTGTGGATTTTTCCAGTCAAACTGCAGCAATTCTCCCCGTTTGATCACGTTCAAGAGCTTTAAGGAAAGTTCACCTGTCAGATTGTATTTACTCGCATTTACATTGGTAGAATTGTTCGGTTGTAACCCCACTACCCCATTTACAGAACTGATCGGATTCGATTTAACGTACAAAAATAACTCAGCACCTTCTTTGGTAAAAAGAACTTCATGCGGCTTCACTTCCCGAATGAAATTGATTTGTTTCAACCGTTTACTTATTTGACGCAATTCTTCCTGACTGTATTTATCTCCGGGTTTAATTCGAACAATATTGGTCAAAAAAATCTTGGAAACACTGCTATCCCCTTTGATATGAACCTGAGTCCATTTAAAAAACTGATTTTTTTGCACATTGATATGCGCCGAGAGATTATCGTTTTCAATTTTCACCGAATCCAAAAAGACTTTACCAAAAGGAAATCCATTGTTTTCAAGCGAATTTTGCATTTGACGTAGCGTGTTTGAAATCTGTTTAGCAGTGAACGGCATTCCTACAAAAAACTTCTCATTGATGTGCATCGTCCGGCGGAAGAATAACAAATCCTCTTCTTTCAACCGAAGCGCTGCTTTACCGAATTTGGGTCCAACGTAAAATGCAACCTTCAATTCACGGGGTAAATAGGTCATCGAATCCACCGAAGCAAGCAAATAACCATCTGAAATAGCAGATAATTGAAGGCTATGCAAATACTTTTTGGCTTGTAAACTATCTGAAAATGCATGCGTGACATTTTTTTTGATAATTTGATAATTTTGATTCGTAAACGTTAAAAAATAATTTTTTTGTCCCCAGGCAGAGAAAATAAAAATTATTGAAAACATCAGTAAAATCGAGCGCATCAGACAATAAACTATAGGTAAAATAACGTAAAATACTTGATAATAATGTTTTGTTGATAATAAAAATTATTTTTTTTGCAAATTTTGAGTTAATTTTGCTTTAATTAGAAAACTAGGGGTTGTTATTAATTTATTATTTAATTGAAGAAAATGAAAAAAGTTTTGACCTTGACAATCATTGGAGTAGTATTGACATTCGTATTTGCTGCTTGCGGTTCATCAAAAGGTGGGCACTGTGATGCTTACGGAAAAGTTGATCAAACAGAAAATACTGATTTAGCTTCTAAATAAGCTACACTTATTGTATTAGATCAAGGTCATCCTTCTCAGGTGACCTTTTTTAGTTTGTTTTAGTTTTTGATCTTTTACCACAGATTTTGTATGCATAAAGAAAAATAACTCCGTGGAACTCTGTGCCAAACTCCTTTAACTCTGTGGTAAAAAAGATTACTTCCTCCGCAATTCAAAATTCTGACCCAAATAAACCTTTCTTACTTTTTCATCCGAAGCCAATTCTTCAGCAGTTCCTGCTTTTAGAATATCTCCTTCAAATAGTAAATAAGCTCTATCCGTTATCGAAAGTGTTTCCTGAACGTTGTGGTCGGTTATAAGTACTCCGATATTCTTTCTTCGCAATTCAGCAATGATACATTGAATATCTTCAACAGCAATCGGATAGACACCTGCAAAAGGTTCATCCAACAATACAAACTTAGGATTCGTTGCCAATGCTCTGGCAATTTCTGTTCTTCGTTTCTCACCACCTGAAAGTGAATGTCCCAAATTTTTTCGAACATGAGTCAGACTAAATTCTTCGAGAAGCTGTTCCAAACGTGCCAAACGTTCTTCTTTATTCAGATCCGTCATTTCCAGGATAGCAAGAACATTGTCTTCAACACTTAACTTTCGAAAAACAGATACTTCCTGTGGTAAATAACCGATTCCCAATTGTGCACGCTTGTACATCGGATAATTCGTAATATCAATATCATCCAAAAAAACAGTCCCTGCATCCGGTTTCACCAAACCGACAATCATGTAAAAAGAAGTGGTCTTTCCGGCACCATTCGGTCCTAATAATCCAACGATTTCACCTTGATTAACTTCAATGGTCACCCCTTTGACAACGGCCCTGCCTTTGTAAGTCTTCTGAATATTATTTGTATGTAACTTCACGTTCTATCGAGATCTCTAACAAAGTTAAAATTAATTGCGAGTCCGCCTATTTTTGCGATTCTTCTTGTTTACGTCTGTTTCGTTCAACCCTAACAACAACTAATATACCAATCTCATACAACATCAAAATCGGAATCGAAACAATTACCTGACTCAATAAATCAGGTGGAGTAATAATTGCCGCTAAGATCAAAACCCCAACTATTGCATGCTTGCGGTATTTTCTCAAAAAACTGGCAGTAACAATCCCCAGTTTTGCCATCAAATAAGACACAATCGGAAGAAGAAACAACAAACCAGTATAAAATACAGTCGACAAAATCAAACTCATATAGGAACTAATCGTCGGAAGATTCTCAATTTCTTTACTAATGGAGAACAAAGCAAAAAACTGTACACACAAAGGTGCCACTACAAAATATCCAAATGCTATTCCTGTAAAAAAAAGAAGGCTTACATAAAAGACCAGACCCGAAGCCATTGATTTTTCTTTTTGCTTCAATCCCGGTTTCACAAATGCCCACAATTGATAGAAGATATAAGGAAAAGAAAATACGACTCCTCCCATTATACTCATCATCAAAGCATACGAAAATTGTCCGGACAAAGTGGTACTCACCATTTTGACTTTGATATCTTCCGTACAAATATTGAAACTTTCACACAACCATCTGAAGGTAATGAAACTGGATTTACTCATTGAGAGAAAAACATTGTTCATGATCCACTCCTGATAACACCATATTGCGATTGAAAAAATGAGAATAGCAATCGCACATCGCACCAATCTCCATCTTAATTCTTCCAAATGCTCCAGAAAGGACATTCTTTTATCTGCTTCCATAGGACCACAAAGTTAATGATTCGTCTGAATTGAAGACTTGTTGTTGAAGATGAGTTGTTATTTTTTATTAAAAACCTGAGTTCGATTCATAATCCCGCATGAACACAAGCCGATCATTGATTTCATTCTCCCTCAATCGAGAAAATCGATCGAAAAAAAATGGAACTTTTAACTTAGATGAATTTAAACAGTTTTTATGAAAAAATTTAATTTGACATCCATAGTGTTAAAAAACATACCGGTCTGACGAAAACATCAACCTATCGAAAAAGTCGAAAAAAAATCGTAAATTGTTTTAGCTAAAAGGTATTAAATTTCGTACATTCGTGTAAATGATATCTTTTTTACCCTGACAGTGAAGCTCTAACTAATAAAAGTTAAAATACAACAAATGGCTCAGTATGATTTAAAAGTTGCATTGCGCAAATTTTTTGGTTTCGATAGTTTTAAAGGAACTCAGGAAGATATAATTACAAATGTATTAAACGGAAACAACACTTTTGTGATCATGCCAACAGGCGGTGGTAAATCGATGTGTTATCAGTTACCGGCTTTGTTATCTGAAGGTACTGCTGTTATTGTTTCTCCCCTGATTGCACTGATGAAAAACCAAGTGGATGCTATTCGTAACGTTAGTGATAACGAGATGATAGCTCACTTTTTAAATTCTTCTTTGACAAAAAGTGAAATTGCGCGTGTCAAAAAGGATGTGAAAGACGGTAATACCAAATTATTATATGTTGCTCCTGAATCGCTTACAAAAGCTGAAAATATTGCTTTTTTAACTTCCGTTGATGTATCCTTTTTTGCCATTGATGAAGCACATTGTATTTCTGAATGGGGCCACGATTTCAGACCGGAATACAGACGTCTGCGTGAAATTTTTGAAAAGATCTCCAATGTACCGGTAATCGCTTTGACAGCAACCGCTACACCGAAAGTTCAATACGATATCCAGAAAAATCTCAATATGTTGGATGCGAAAGTATTCAAATCATCTTTTAACCGCGATAATCTATATTATGAAATTCGTCCGAAAAAAGATGTTGAGAAAGAAATCATCCGTTACATCCGCACCAAAGAAGGAAAAAGTGGAATCATCTACTGCCTGAGCCGTAAAAAGGTAGAAGAACTGTCAGAACTCCTGCAGGTTAACGGAATAAATGCGCTTCCCTACCACGCGGGACTGGATGCTGCTACGCGTGCAAAACATCAGGATATGTTCTTGATGGAAGATGCCTCTATTATTGTTGCAACAATTGCCTTTGGAATGGGAATCGATAAACCGGATGTCCGCTTTGTGATTCACCACGATATTCCGAAATCACTTGAAAGTTATTACCAGGAAACCGGTCGTGCGGGACGTGATGGCGGTGAAGGTGATTGCCTTGTATTCTACAACTATAAAGACATTGAGAAACTGGAAAAATTCCTGCAGGGAAAACCAGTAGCTGAACAAGAAATCGGTAAACAATTGTTAAGTGAAATGGTTTCTTTTGCCGAAACTTCAGTTTGCAGACGTAAATTTATTCTTCATTATTTCGGTGAAGAATACAATGCCGAAAACTGCGGTGTTCTGTGCGATAATTGCAAGCATCCGAAAGAGAAAAGCGAAGGAAAAGAATACATGTCAATGCTTCTTGAATCTTTGGTCGATCTGGATGAGCAACAAAAACCTAAACATTATTGTTCGTACCTGGTCGGCAATATGACTTCTGATATCAAGAGTTACAAACACGATCAGTTGCCTGGTTTTGGAGTTGGAAAAGAGAAAGATGAAAATTTCTGGAATGCCATTATTCGCCAGGCCTTGGTATATGGATTCATCTCAAAAGATATTGAATCATACGGTGTATTGAAATTAACCGATAAAGGACACAATTTCATTAAAAATCCGGTTTCATTCACCATCGTCAAAGAGCACGATTATTCGACAATTGATGATGATGTTCAGGTTGTGAGCGGTGGTCAAGCGGCATTCGATGAAAATTTATACAAAATGTTGTTGGATTTACGTAAATCTTTGTCCAAACAAAACAATATTCCTCCGTTTGTTATTTTCCAGGAACCATCCTTGGTCGACATGTGTTTTCACTACCCGATAACAATTGATGAATTAACCAATATCCAAGGAGTTGGAACCGGAAAAGCAGCACGTTACGGAGAACCTTTCATTGAATTGATTAACAACTACGTGATCGATAACGACATTGAAAGACCGAATGACCTCATCGTTAAATCACTGGTAAATAAATCATTGACAAAAGTTCAACTAATTCAAAACATCGACAGAAAATTACCTTTGGAAGACATCGGTCGTGCTCTGGGTAAATCCATTGATGAAGTGATCGACGAAATCGAAGCGATTGTATCTTCTGGAACACGCGTCAACATCAATTATTACATCGAAGACATTTTGGATACAGATAACCAAGAAGAGATTTACGATTACTTCTCAGACGCTGAATCAGACGATTTAAAGATGGCTTACCATGAATTTGATGGTGATTACTCAGAAGAGGAATTGAGACTGATGAGAATCAAGTTTATGAGCGAAATGGCGAATTAATTTTCGATAACAATTCTTCAAAACTATTGCAGCTAAACTTCTTCCATCGAGTAGAGAGAATGTCTCTATGTCAAGGAATAGTCAAAACAACTCCTCTGGAGTTGAATACATATTACAAACACCCTAAACACGCTGATCTTCGACTATAAAGTAGTCGAATAAATCACCAAGCGTTTCAAAAGACAGTATATACGAGTCACAAAAACTTGTAATGCAGAGATTATTCTACCTTAAGAGAGAAAATGGCTTGGCAAATTATCATATCCCCAAGCTACCTTCAAAAATCCACTTTATTATCTCACAATTTCTTTCCTAAAAAAGTTCATTATTTAACATCAAAAAGATCAACTTAAACATCGTAATATTTATACTTTGTCCTATCACATATAAAAACAATTATTTTATAAACTACTATATTACATTTGTTTAGATATAACCATTGATCGATATTATATTCACCAATTTATCCTAAAAATGAAAAAATATTTTTTTATCCCAAAACAAATCGCATACCTTTGTAGCAAGAAAATAAAAACAAATACTTCTTACAAAATGAAAACTTGGAACAACTTCTTTTTTTATTACAGCTTTTTTACTCAGAGTGAATAGGAAGGATTTTGTCTATACGATACAAAAGGGCTTCCAAAACGGAGGTCCTTTTTTTTTACCCATACACTAAACAAAAAACAAATGTCAAATTTAAAATTATCACAGCTATGAGAAATCATTTAATCGCAATCCAAGGTTCTGTATCTTCTTTCCACGATATAGCAGCAAAAAAATACTTCGGCGAAGAAGTAACAGTTCTGGAGTGTGGCTCCTTCAAAGAGGTCTGTGATAAACTATCCAATAACATGGTAGACTACGGCATCATCGCCATTGAAAATAAAGTAGCCGGAAGTATCCTGATGAATTACCAGTTGATTGACTCATTCAATCTGCGCATCATTGGTGAAACGTACCTTCCGATCGAATTGCAGCTTCTGGTAAAACCGGGTACGAAAATGGAAAACGTAAGGGAAATCATTTCTCATCCAATGGCGCTCGGACAATCGCAAATTTTCTTATCGGGACTGGAAAATGTAATCGTTTCGGAATTCAAAGACACAGCTACTTCAGCCAAATTGGTCGCTGAAGATCAAGAGGGAAAACTGGCAGTCATTGCAGGACCTCAAGTAGGAAAAACCTATGGACTGGAAGTGGTAGCTGAGAATGTTGCGGATGAAAAAATCAATTTCACACGTTTCTACATCTTGAGCAAAGGAGAAAATTTTGTCGAAAATCCTTCGAAAGGTTCTATCACAATCAAAACGTATGACAAAGTCGGAGAATTGAGCGATATTCTGGCGGTTCTGAAATCTGCAAATCTTAATTTAACCAAGATT
>CAIUKX010000044.1 GCA_903899795.1 uncultured Flavobacteriales bacterium | reverse complement strand
ATCTGCACGTACAAAACCAGAAAACAAATATTTCCAATTAGCCATTGAAATTGCTGAAAAATTGTCACTTTCAGGTTATGGAGTCATTACTGGCGGTGGACCAGGGATAATGGAAGCTGCTAACAAAGGAGCTCAACAAGCTGGAGGTAAGTCTGTAGGTTTAAATATTGATTTACCTTTCGAACAAAATCACAATCCATACATCGATGCCGAACATAATTTGGAATTCGATTATTTCTTTGTAAGAAAAGTAATTTTTGTGAAATATTCTCAGGCTTTCGTTGTAATGCCTGGAGGATTTGGTACTTTGGATGAAATGTTTGAAGCAATGACCTTAATTCAAACAAAAAAAATTAACAATCGCCCGATCGTATTGGTAGGATCATCTTACTGGACAGGTTTAGTGGATTGGATCAAAAAGGTCATGTTAGATGAAGAGCAAAATATCTCTCCAGGAGATTTAAACCTCTTTACTATAGTTGATTCTGCGGATGAAGCGGTTAAATACATTGATGATTTCTATAAATCACATGAATTGACACCCAACTTTTAGGATTTTTAACACACCAATTTTGGAAATGAGAATCCTCTATTGTGATTCTCATTTCTTAATTTACTTATATTTGCTCTCAGATTTAAGGTATTCATGGAATTAGTAAAAAAACTCAGAGACTTCGTATGGAGTAAACATTTCTTAAAACATTTGGGGTTAATCATTTTAACCTATTTTGTTGTTGTAAGTCTTGTGATTTTCTATCTCGACAGCTATACCAATCACGGTCAAAAAATCAGGGTTCCGAATTTAGTCGGGAAAAATATCAATGGTATCAAAGCTACTCTGGAAGAAAATGATCTTCAGTATGAAATAATCGAAGAAAAATACGATCCTAAAAAACCACAAGGTACCATCCTCGAACAAGATCCAATCGCAACCTCTTTTTCTTCTGTTTTTGTGAAAGAAGGTAGAATCATTCGACTTCGGATTTCGAAAAAAACAGACCTTGTTGAAATGCCGAGTTTACTTAACAAATCTGAGCGCTTTGCCATTCAAGTCCTAAAAAACAGAGGCCTGAAATATAAATTAGAATACCAAACCTCTAATGAAGCTGATGGTGCAGTCTTGTATCAAAAATTCAAAGGACAAAAAATCAAAGAAGGACAAAAAATTCAAATCGGTTCAACCATTCTATTGGTAATCGGTAGAAACGAAGGCGGCCCACCGGTTCAAATTCCGAATTTATATGGTCTTACTATTTCGGCTGCAAGAGACAGTGTATTGAGAATCTCTTCATTGGATTTCATGGCAGTTTGTCCAAATTGTCAAAACAGTGAAGATTCTTTAAGAGCCCGAATTATTACGCAATCACCTGAATTTATAGAGGGTGTACTTTCACCATCAGGAACCACAGTAACCGTAACTGCTGATCCAAATTTTGACCCAGATGGTGATCAACGTTGATTGCAAATAAAATTATTATCACATAGAACACAATAATTAGGCAACCTTTGTGTTAGAGAATTGTATTCTTATAAAATGATTATAAAGATAGATATGAGATTAATTATACTCTTCGTTAGCCTTCACTTTTCACTTGCACTCTTTTCGCAAGGTGAAGAAACAGCTCCCATGAGTACAAATCCATACATTCAAAAAACTGATCATAAACCGCAAAAAACAAATAATAAATCCAACTCAGGTACTTTTGACAGTACATTTATTTACGTGCCAGATACACTTCAGCTACCTTTTTTTGACGAATTCAGTAAAGATAAATTTCAGAAATACACCGCTAATTTTTCGGACCCAGGGGTTACTTTCGATAAGAAATATCACTTATTGGATGGTGTAACATCTGACCCTCTTCCTGCAGATACACTTCACTCCTACTTCTCACAACCTACGTTTCGTAGAATCTATAGTATCGATCACCTGAGTTTTACTGATAGCCTTTTTGCAGCCATTCCTGTGAAAATAGGAAGTTTGGTTTCGTATCCGGTTAATTATGTTACAACAAATGTTTATCCAGCCTATTATATCTATGATTCACTAGGTGTTCCCAATGATCACCCTGATACTATAAGGATTGAAAGCCCTGATATTATACAAGATTCTGCAACACAATTTTTCACGACACTAAACGATCCTAATTCACTTTGGTTAGACAGTTATGCTTATCATAATTACCGTTATGCCATAAATCCTTGGTCAATTGGTGTTGCAACATTTGACGGACTTAATGAATACGGTAAAGCCTATAATTTAGGAGGAACAACACCAAGTTATGCCGACTATCTTACTTCCAAGCCTATTGATATGTCAGGTAACATGGCATCCGATTCCGTTTACTTTAGTTTTTTATACCAACCCGGTGGATTTGGAGACCAACCCGAACCATCCGACTCATTAGTGCTTGAATTTTATTCTGTCGATTTGGATGAATGGATTCGGGTTTGGAGTGATTCAGGCTTTGTTTCTTCAAATTTTAAAGTGGGGCATATTTGTATAACCAATAGTCAATATTTCAAAAAAGGATTTCAATTTCGTTTCAAAAATTTCGGAAATTTATCAGGTGGATTTGATCATTGGAATCTGGATTATGTGCACTTAAGAGCCTTGTCAGGATATCAGGATACTTTATTCAAAGATTATACTTGGGTTTATCCTATAGCAACGATGCTGAAAGATTATACCTCTGTTCCCTGGGATCACTACAAGGATCAATTTACCGGTAAAATGTCCAATAACGTGAATCTTGTGATCCGAAATGGAAGTAATATCCCTGAGAACAATTCAACACCTGGTGATGTCACCATAAAATACAATGGAGCACTAGAAGGAAGCTTTCCGGTTACTGGAGTATCATTATCAAATGGAGATTTAAATTATGCCCCTCGTACAACTTATTCTACACTTCATGATTTTTCTACAGGCTATCATTACGATGAAACAAAACCTGGAACAAAAGCTACTTTTGATATTATAGCTGCTGCACAGGCTCAATTCCCTAATTTCAACCAAAACGACACTACATTTAGTACTCAAACATTCCGAAATTATTATAGTTATGATGATGGAACTGCTGAAGTTGCCTATGGAACAACTGGTGCTCAATCAAGGTTAGCAATAAAATTCACACCTTACGAATCCGATTCGTTGATTGGTATAATGACAAACTTTGTTGAATCGGGAGTTAGTGTTGCTAATAAACTTTTTTTATTGACTGTTTGGGCCGATAATGGCGGAGTACCTGGAACTATTTTATACAAAGACAGCATTTTCTTCCCACGTACACCTATGTATGAAAATACTATCAATGAATTTTACACCTACTACTTTAATGAAAATAAGAAAGTAAAGGTCAATGGAACTTTTTACATTGGATGGCAACAATTCAGTACTGATCGTTTGAATATAGGTTTTGACAACAACCTCGTCAACAATGATAAGAATTTCTACAGTCTCGATGGCTTCTCTTGGGTCGGATCTTCAGTGCCCGGAACGATTATGATGAGACCTGTTTTCTCAACGGCTATGGATGCTGAATTAGGTGTCGAAAATAAAACAATTCAACCTCTTGAATTCAATATCTTCCCAAATCCTACAACTGGTCTTATACAAATAAAACATAACTTCAACGAATACAAAGGAGTAGAAATATACAATTTACAAGGGAGTCTGGTTCTTTCCAGTTTCGATCTGAATATTGATTTATCAAGTCAGTCTCCTGGAATTTATTTCTTAAAATCAAACAACCAAGACAATGCTGTCTATAAAGTAATAAAATACTAATGCGAGAAGAATTTGATGAAACAGAGGAAGGTGAAGAAGATGAATTATTTGAGCATTATAGATTCAAGGCAGATCCTGGACAAGAAATAGTAAGAATCGATAAATTTCTTATTGACCGTCTTCCAAATACATCGCGCAACAAAATCCAAAATGCTGCGAAGAATGGAAATGTTCACGTCAATAAAGCCATAGTTAAACCCAATTATAAAGTAAAACCTGGTGATGAAATTGCGATTGTAATGCCATACCCTGTTCGTGAAATTGAACTGATTCCAGAAAACATTCCAATAGAAATTGCTTTTGAAGACGAATATCTGGCAGTAGTTAACAAGCCATCAAACATGGTCGTTCATCCAGCTTATGGGAATTATACAGGAACTCTCGTTAATGCTATGATTTACCATTTTGATAATCTGCCTATGAAAACGGAAGATTATTTTGGTCGACCAGGTTTAGTTCATCGGTTAGATAAAAACACAACAGGCTTAATGGTAATTGCAAAAACTGAATATGCACTGACACACCTTGCCAAACAATTTTCAGATCGAACAACTGAGCGACGTTATCATGCTTTAGTTTGGGGCGATGTAGAACAAGATGGAACAATCATCGGAAATATAGGACGATCCTTAAAAAATAGAAAAATGATGGATGTATTCCCCGAAGGAGGAGAATATGGAAAACATGCCGTTACTCATTATAAAGTTTTGGAACGATTTGGCTTAGTCACTCTTGTTGAATGTAAGCTTGAAACAGGAAGAACCCATCAAATTCGAGCTCACTTCAAACATATAGGACACCCATTGTTCAATGATAATGAATACGGAGGAGATCGAATTGTAAGAGGTACAACCCATACCAAGTATAAACAATTCATTGACAATTGTTTCTCACTCATTCCCGGTCAAGCACTTCATGCCAAAACATTGGGATTTAAACACCCATACTCTGGTGAATACCTACAATTTGATTCAAATT
>CAIUKX010000043.1 GCA_903899795.1 uncultured Flavobacteriales bacterium | reverse complement strand
GGTATATTTCCACATCCTCGTTCCACCAAGTGCTGGACCTAAAACTGTGTTGTGAACAGCGATGATCGCTTTTAACCCAGTTGAATTGTCATTGCAAAATAATAATTGCTCATGATTAAACTTGCTCATCTGAGCAATGACAGGATTTGCAACTAAATCCGTATCTTGAATTTCTTTTACATCAAACATATGAACGGTATCTGTAATAAATGTTATTTCAAGTCTATTGTTTACTTTTGCACCGACATGCACTTATAGACGTTGCAAAAATAGAAAATTATCGAATGAAGTCACTGAGCTATCTTAATAAATATTTTTTTAAATATAAATGGCACTTGCTATTGGGAATCTTGTTTATCATTATTTCCAATTTTTTCGGTGTACAAATGCCTATATATGTGCAAACTACTGTCGATGATTTTTTCCATAACTCCCATTCCAAAAACTTTTCTGAATTTCTGATCATCCTTTTAAAAATAGGTGGTACTTATATGCTTATGGCATTTTTAAAAGGATTATTTTTATTTTTTCAACGGCAAACCATCATCATCATGTCGCGATTGATTGAGTTTGACTTGAAAAATGAAGTCTACGCCAAATATCAAGAATTGGATTATTCTTTTTACAAGAAAAACAGCACAGGCGATTTAATGAACCGAATCTCAGAAGATGTTGGTCAGGTTCGAATGTACCTTGGTCCCGGAATCATGTACACCATTAACCTAGCGGTTTTGTTCTTTATGATTGTTCCGGTTATGATGATGATGAATACAAAATTGACATTAATTGTATTGATCCCACTACCGATCATGTCTTTTTTGATTTATAAAGTCTCTAGCAAGATGAACCGTTTGAGCCACCAAGTTCAGAAGGAGCAATCCAAAATGTCAACCTTAGTTCAGGAATTTTTCTCAGGAATACGCGTAGTCAAGGCTTATAATCGTGAAAACGAAGCGAATCAAAAATTTCATAATTCAGCAGAACAGTACAAACAAAAAAACATGAAATTGGTTTTTGTCAATGCCATGTTCATGCCGACCATTACCTTTTTAATTGGGTTGAGTACTATACTTTGTGTATCTATCGGTGGCTATCATAAGATTTCTTTAGGATCAATTGCCGCCTTCATGATGTTTGTCAGCATGCTAACCTGGCCTTTTGCCAGCGTAGGCTGGGTAACTTCTATCATTCAACGTGCAGCAGCTTCACAAGAACGGATCAATGAATTTTTAAAAATTAACCCAGAAATAATCAATACAAACACTTCACCTTTTCATTTCAGAGGAAAAATTGAATTCAAAAATGTCAGTTACACCTACGAAAACTCAGGAATTGAAGCAATCAAAAATCTGAGTTTCACGATACATCCGGGAGAAAACTTTGCAGTTATCGGAAAAACAGGAAGCGGTAAATCTACTTTAATCAATTTAATGATGCGTCAATTTGATCCAACCGAAGGGGAGATTCTAATCGATGATCAAAATTTAAAGTCCATCAATGTGCATGATTTTAGAAAACAAACAGGTGTAATTCCTCAAGATGTCTTCTTGTTTTCTGATACGATTGGAAACAACATCCGATTCGGCGCAGAAGACGGACTGGCAACAGAAGAAGAATTGATTGCTATTACAAAAAAGGCACACGTATTCCATAACATTGAAAGCTTTCCTGATAAATTTGAGACCTTACTAGGGGAACGAGGAGTCAATTTAAGCGGTGGACAAAAACAACGGCTAAGCATTGCCCGAGCTTTAATCAGAAAACCAAGTTTATTGATCATGGACGATTGCCTCTCAGCTGTTGACACTGAAACAGAAGAAATCATTTTAAACAATCTGAAATCCAACGATACACTCCATACTTCCATCGTCGTCAGTCACCGCGTATCTTCATTACGTAACGCAAATAGAATTATCGTCCTCGACAACGGAACAAAAACGGAAGAAGGATCTCACAGTGAACTACTTGAACTTAATGGTCAATATGCTTCGCTCTACAAAAAACAATTGGTGGAAGAGAATTAAATTGATCAACTAAAAAGCAGGTATTGTCTCCAAATTTTGTTAACATTAATTTTTAACTTAATAACAAATCATTATATTTTATTCACAATCCAATTAG
>CAIUKX010000042.1 GCA_903899795.1 uncultured Flavobacteriales bacterium | reverse complement strand
TTGAAGAACAGAAAGACTTTCCCTGAGATTTTTTTCGGCAAGATCAAATTTATGGGTCTCTGTATATAAGTTTGCAATATTGCTTTGAGCTAAAGCCTTTCCGATAGGATTTTGATCTTGCACATACAGATCAATTGCCTCTTTGAAGTGAACTTCAGCTTGCTTGTATTTTTTTTGTTTCTGAAGCAGTTGACCAATGTCTTCGTGGGATTCAGCGATTCTGGATTTGTTTTTAAAATTTAATTTATACTTCAGTGCTTTTTGGTGAAGTTCTAATGCTTTAATGTCATTCCCCAAATTAGAGTAAAGACTTCCCAAACAGCTATAAGAGTAGGAAAGTAATTGTGTATCGTTTTGCTTTTGGGCGATGCCCAGTAATTTTATGTAATATTTTTTAGCGTCAGATAGATTTCCTTCTTTAATATGTACTAAACCAATGTTGACATATACTTTACCCATCCCTAAGGTGTCCTTTAATTCTTCCCGAATTTTTAATGTTTGCAAGAAATAGTTCAAAGCTTCCGGTAGATTTCCCATCACACCGTTTGCCTTTCCAATTGAATTATAGATATCTGCTAACAATGATTTATTGTTTGCTTTTCTTGCCGCCAATAGGGCAGGTTGAAGTGTTTTTATTTGCTCAATCAGTTCATCCTGTTTATATAAAATGGAACCGATTTCATACAGGTATTGCGCTTCGTTATTTTTGTCACCTGTTTTTTGGAAATAACTTAAACCTTTTTTTAATTGAAGAATAGCCTGATCAAATTCTCCTGAATTTTCAAGTGACTTGCTCATTAGCAAACAAGAAGTACTAATACCTCGTTGAAAATTTAATTTCAGAGCTAAATCGAATGCCCTGCTTGAGATTTGAAGGCTTTTTTCAGGATTGGATTCAAGGAGTTTTTCAGCTTTGTTTGTGAGATGTTTGACAGAATTTGTATCTGTGTTTTGTGCATAAAAATCATTTCCAAACAGATTGAGAATGAAAACAATGAATAACTTAATGTATAAGATGCCTTTTGGATTTAGCATTTTCAAGTTGTAAATCTAACTTTAAATCTAATCAAAAAAATGAATTAGTAACAAAAGTGTGAACTAATGTGTAAAGAAAAGAAAGGAACTTCAAGAATGAAAGCAATATCTAAATTTCCTTTATCTTCGTCAGGTGAAGCAAAATATTCCATTTCAGAAAATTGCAGATGAACTGAATGTTCAGGCTAATGATATTCTTTTGTTGGCTTCTGATGTTTCGAAATTGGCTTATTCTTCGATTAAGAACAAGGAAAAATTCGATTCAAATCTTTTCATTGATTCCTTTCAAGTGAAATTAGACTCGGGAACATTATTATTTCCAGCCTTTATTCATAGTTTTCGGTCGGGTGATCTTTTTGATAAGAATGCACTTTCTCCCGAAATGGGAACGCTTTCAAAAACCGCATTTCAACGTCAGGATTTTCATAGAAATACCGATCCGTTGCATTCGTTTTTAGTTTGGGGAGAAAAAGCCAAGGAAATACGTGAAATTAAACCAGATTCTACCTTTGGAAGGGGGTCAGTTTTTGAGTATTTGTTTGATCATAAGGCTAAAATGCTGCTGATCGATGTGGATTTGCAACATAGTTTCACGTTTGCTCATTTTGTGGAAGAAATCATGAAAGTGGGGTACCGATCTTATTCGAAAGTCAATTATAAATTAAAAGACGACACAGAAAAGGTTCGAAAGGAATCAATATTGATCTACTCAAAAAAGAAAGGAATCTTCAATACCTTGAATTACTTGGAGAAAAGTTTTTTGCAAGAAGGTGTGATGCAAGAATACAAGATTAACCAATCGCGATTTTTAATGATCGATTTGGAGAGAGCTTTTGATATTATCAAACAAGAAATAGAATTGAATAAGGGGCGTAATTTGTACTATTTTGACAGAAATGCCTATTTTAGAGCGGTAGCAAAATCGATCTTGGGAAAATGATTCAGTATAAAAAGCACAAGGATATTAATAAAGAAAAGTGGAATGAATGTGTTCAGTCAGGAACGCATGGTTTGATCTTTGGATATGCATGGTATTTGGATGCTGTCTGTGAAAAATGGGATGCCTTGATTCTCAATGATTATGAAGCCGTTTTTCCCATTACAAGAAATTCAAAATTGGGGATTCATTATTTTTTCAATCCGATTTTTGCTTTGCAATTGGGCGTTTTTTCTAAAAAAGAACTTTCAAGCAGTGAATTGAATAGCTTTCTAAAGCAAATTCCGGAAAAGATCAAGATGGTCGATATTTATCTGAATTTTCAGAATCGATACGAAGGGATTGATTTTGAGACTTCGATGAAAAATTGCCAACAAATAGATTTGAGAGAAACCTACGAAATTATTTCAGGCCGATATTCCACCAACTTAAAGCGAAATATTTCAAAAGCAAAAAAAAAT
>CAIUKX010000041.1 GCA_903899795.1 uncultured Flavobacteriales bacterium | reverse complement strand
GGAAATATTGTAGAATGAAAACAGGGTTAATATACAACTTGTATAGCTATTGTGGGAGTTATATATTGGGTAAATATGGGGAAGGTATACAGTTACCCTAGTTAAACCCTGGTCGAACCCTGGTTAAACCCTGGAGGAACTTTTTTGATTTTTATATTCGAGGAGAATTGTATGTTGTCATAAACTTTATTTCGATAGAAATATTGTAAGGGTAGAATTGTTTTTGAATTGGAACTACAAAGTTATGGTTTTTGAATTTGAAATTGTTTCAACGTATAGATTAATTCTTCATCTGATTTTTTTGCTGCGAATAAATCGTTTGTTAAAAGAAGAGGGCCGTCCAAATCCACCCAATCAGCAAGTGGAGCAATTTGCATGGCGGCATTACTCACAACACTGGATTCACTCATGCATCCAATGATTGTTTTGAGTTCCATTTCTTTTGCTCGTTTCAAACACTTAACACCTTCGGAGATTCCGCCGCATTTCATGATTTTCATGTTGATTCCATCAAAATGCTTCACAATCTTTTCTAAATCCGCATAATTCTGAAAGGATTCGTCGGCCATAATCGGAATCGGACTTCTTGATTTCAGCCAACTGTGACTTTCAAAATCGTCTTTGTGAAATGGTTGTTCCATGTATTCAACTCCTAAATCAGCCAGTTTGTAACTCCATTTTAATGCCTCGTTTCTGTCTTCAAATCCTTGATTGGCATCAATGGTATAGGGTTTGTCTGTTAAGCTTTGAAAAGTGGAAATAATTCGGTTGATTTCTGACTCAGTCACTTTCAGTTTGTAATAACTCATTGAAGGATTATCGTTGAATTTTGTTTCCATCTCTTGATCGGATGAAATACCAATTGTAAACGAACTTTCCTTGGGAACATCGAAGATGCCGTAATGATGTCCGATAGAAGTTGTAGAAATGGATGATCGAAGATTGTGCAAGGCGATATCCACTGCGGCGATACAAAAATAACTATTCGGAAATTGTTTTTTTAGTGATGCAATAAAAGGATCAAATGCATCTGTATGATCCGGAAGAATAACCGAAGTGATCAGTTGTTGAAACGTTTCAAGTGTTTCGGTATAGTAGGGGATAAAAACACATTCTCCCCAAGCTGTATGGTTTTCATAGTGAAGAAACAGGTAAACATTATCTGTACCGGTTCTTTGTGTATGTGAAATTCGAAAAGGATATTTAAAATTTAAACGATAAGGAAAGTACTGCAGCTGAATGTTTGCCATTTATTCAAGAATTTACGGAGTCAATAGCTTTTCGAACTGATCCGTGAATTTTTAATAATTGTTCAGCTTCTTCGTAAGAAATAGTGAGTGAATCCTGAATCATTTTAACACCACGATCAATCAATTTGTTGTTACTCAATTGCATGTCTACCATTTTATTTCCTTTAACGCGCCCCAATTTGATCATCAAGGATGTGGAAATCATGTTCAGTACTAGTTTTTGTGCCGTTCCCGATTTCATGCGTGTGCTGCCGGTGACAAATTCAGGTCCTACTTCCGGTGTTATCGGGTATTCAACCAATTGTGATAAGGGACCTCCAGGATTACAAGAGATTCCAGCTGTTAAAACATTGTTTTCCTGAGCTTTTCTTATAGCTCCTAATACATAAGGAGTGCTTCCCGATGCTGCGATTCCGACAAGTGTATCGTTTGCATTGATGGAGTATTCCATTAGATCTTTCCATCCTTGTTCCGTATCATCTTCCGCAAATTCAACTGCTTTTCGAATAGCTGAATCTCCTCCCGCAATAATTCCAACTACAATTCCATGTTCAACTCCAAAAGTTGGTGGACACTCGCTTGCATCCACAATTCCCAAGCGTCCACTCGTACCAGCACCTATATAAAACAGCCTTCCGCCGTTTTTCATACGTTCAAAAGAGGCATTGACAAACCGTTCGATTGCATCTAATTCTTTTTCAATTGCCAAAGGAACTGTTTTGTCTTCCTGGTTCATATTTGATAAAAGTTCAAGGGTTGACATCGTTTCCAGCGATTCGTATCGGGAAGAAGATTCTGTGACTCTTTTCATAGAAATGGAGAAAATTGAATAATTAGTCGTGATTATTTCAGATAAGCGTAAGAATCCTCATTGGACAAAGAAACTTCAACTCTTTCTTTTAATGTGGTTGAAAGACTGATCCCAACAAAATCAGCTTTAATTGGGTAACGTCGGTGTTGACGATCTACAAGAGCTACTGTTTTTATCGCTTTAGTAGCTTGTTCCAGTAATTTAACCAATGCGTACTGCATCGTCTTACCGGAATTGATTACATCATCCACCAATAATATGTAGCCATTTTTTAAAGAATCCTGAGCGACCGAAAGTTCAATTTTTTCAGCCCAAGGTTCTTGTTTATTTAAGCTGATTTCAAAAACGACAATGTTTTGATTGGTATGTTTGGAGATAATTTCTTTGAACCGGTGTGCCAGTTGAATCCCATTTCCGCAGATTCCTCCGATAAAAAGTGTTTCTTGTTCAAACGTATTTTCAATAATTTGGTGGGCTAATCGAGTGATTTTTTGATCAATTTCTTTCTGACTAAGGATTACTTGCATCGCTTTTTGGATTTACGAACAAAGATAGCTAAAAAATAATTTCAGCTTGTTTATACAAGTTATTTTAATCCTCAAGAATAAAAGAAATCATTTCCTTTTTCTCGTGAAAAACTGTTGAAAAGTCTCTGAGTGATTATTGCCAAAGATTGATTTTACAATGTACTTTTACGGTTCGAAAAAGACGAAAGAAATCAGTTTTACAAATAACATAAACGAAATACAGATGAAATTTTTCATTGATACAGCAAACTTAAACGACATCAGAGAAGCGAATGATTTAGGAATCTTGGATGGTGTTACTACAAATCCTTCATTGATGGCTAAAGAAGGGATTACAGGTGAACAAAATATTCTGCAACATTATGTAGATATCTGCAACATTGTTGATGGTGACGTTAGTGCTGAAGTTATCGCAACGGATTTTGAAGGAATGGTTAGAGAAGGGGAGGCTCTCGCAGCACTTCACAAAAATATTGTAGTGAAAATTCCGATGACTTTGGACGGGATCAAAGCGATAAAATACTTTTCAACAAAGAAAATCAGAACGAATTGTACCTTGATTTTTTCAAGCGGGCAAGCGTTGTTAGCTGCAAAAGCAGGCGCAACATATATTTCTCCATTCATTGGACGTTTGGATGATGTATCTACAAATGGTCTGGATTTAATTGCGCAAATCAGAACTATTTTTGATAATTATGCTTTTGATACACAAATTTTAGCTGCTTCTGTGAGACACCCAATGCACATTATCAATTGTGCAGAAATTGGGTCAGATGTAATGACAGGACCTTTAAGTGCGATTAAAGCTTTGGCAAAACATCCTTTAACAGATTTAGGTTTACAGCAGTTCCTTGCAGATTACGCGAAAGGAAATTTGAAATAGAAATCTAAAAGAATTATGATTTAGAATGACGATCTTTTTTAGGGTCGTCTTTTTTATGCTTTTCCTTTTTCGGGAACCGGTATCCGGCAACAAGCTGAATCGAGTAAAAACTTTGGCGGTATACAAAGTCCTGAAAGCGGATGGACTTATTATCGAACGAAGTCAGTAAGAAAACAAAATATTTAGGAACAGAATATCCGCCGACAATACGGAAATCATAACGTGGGGCTAGTCCTACAAAGCCTCGGACTACATTGTTGGCGCTATAATATTTACTTTGAAGAACAGCTCCTAATCCCAAAAAACCCGAATATTGCCAATTGTTTTTCCGATTAACGTAAGCATATCCTGGAATTAATCCAAGATCAACCGCTGTGTAAAATGGCGAGCTTGTTTTACTGTTTTTTTGGTCAATCAGTTCGGATGGAATCATACTTTGATTGTTGTTTGAGATTCCATAAATATTGAATGTGCTTTTTACATAAAAAGATTGAACTTCTTTAGTGTAGTGCCCGGTCTTTCCCTGAATCGCATTCATTTTCAATCCTTTGTTATGAAAGTACCAGGTGTTGATTGAAAAACCGAAAGATTTGGTGTTGGATCGAATATCGTTTGGTTCCTGTGGGCTTAAAGTATCGTTCCATTTGTAAGCATTCTTGATGGCATAGCCTGTGAATGTTCTTAAGTCAATTTCCCAGTAGAATTTTTTTACGGTAAAACTTGTTCCCAGTGAATAGAAATTTGTTTTACCATAGTTTTGAACCGATCTTGCATTTCCTTT